>JBDSBD010000067.1:0-7504 GCA_039921765.1 Burkholderiaceae bacterium | reverse complement strand
ACCGAGCACCAAGCACCAAGCACCAAGCACCAAGCATCAACCCCGACCCGACCAGACCCGACCCGACCCGACCTGCCCGCAATGATAACCTACCGCATCGAGATCCACGACGCCCAAGCGCACCTGTTCCGCGTGACCCTGACGATTGCGCGGCCCGCGGCCGAGCAGCGCGTCAGCCTGCCGGTGTGGATCCCGGGCAGCTACCTGGTGCGCGAGTTCGCGCGCTACCTCTCAAGCCTCGCCGCCACGCAGGGCGGGCGCCGCGTGGCGCTCGAACAGCTCGACAAGGCGAGCTGGCAGGCACACTGCACCGGCCGCGTCGCACTCACCCTGAGCTACCTGGTCTATGCCTTCGACACCTCCGTGCGCACCGCGTTTCTCGATGCCGAGCGCGGCTTCTTCAACGCCACCGCGCTGTGCCTGCGGGTCGAGGGCAGCGAGGCGCTCGCGCACCGGGTGGAGCTGCGCCGCCTGCCGGCAGGCTGGCGGGTGGCGAGCGCGCTGCAGGCCGTCAAGGTCGACAGGTCGGGTCGCGGCGTCTACGAGGCGCAGGGCTACGACGAGCTCGCCGACCACCCGGTCGAGCTCGGCCGTTTCTGGCGCGGCCGCTTCAAGGCCTGCGGCGTTCCGCACGAGTACATCGTGGCCGGCGCGCTGCCCGATTTCGACGGCGCACGCCTGCTGGCCGATGCCAAGCGCATCTGCGAGGCCCAGATCCGCTTCTGGCACGGCCCGCGTGCCAAGCCGCCGTTCGAGCGCTACGTGTTCCTGCACAAGCTCGTCGAGGACGGCCACGGCGGCCTCGAGCACCGCGCCAGTACCGCGCTGATCTCGTCGCGGCGCGACATGCCGCAGACGGGCAAGCCCGAGACCAGCGACGGCTACGTCGGCGTGCTCGGCCTGATCAGCCACGAGTACTTCCATACCTGGAACGTGAAGCGGATGCGGCCGGGCGAGTTCAGGCGCTATGACTACACGCGCGAGAACTACACCGAGCTGCTTTGGTTCTTCGAGGGATTCACCTCGTACTACGACGACCTGTTCCTCGCGCGCACCGGGCTGATCGACGCGGGCCGCTACCTGCGGCTGGTTGCGAAGGCCGCGTCCAGCGTGCTGGCGATGCCCGGGCGCCTGGTGCAAAGCGTGGCCCAGGCCAGCTTCGATGCCTGGGTCAAGTACTACCGTGCCGACGAGAACACACCCAACGCGACCATCAGCTACTACGCCAAGGGTGCGTTGGTCGCGCTCAGTCTCGACCTCACGCTGCGCAGCGAAGGCCGGGGTGCGCTCGACGACGTGATGCGCCTTCTCTGGGCCACCAGCCGCGGCGGCCCGATCACCGAGGCCGACATCGGCGCCGCGTTCGCGCAGGTGGGCGGCCGTTCGTTCGAGCCCGAGCTCGCGGCCTGGGTGCACGGTACCGAGGATCTGCCGCTGGCCGAACTGCTCGCGCGCTTTGGCATCGTGTGGCGGGGTGAGGCGGCGACGCTCGCACAACGCCTGGGCGTGCGCGTGGCCGAGAGCGCGCTCACCGGCGTGAAGGTCAGCCACGTGCTGCGCGGGGGCGCGGCCGAGGGCGCCGGGTTGTCGGCCGGCGATGAGCTGCTGGCGGTGCAGGGCTGGCGCGTGCGCCGCCTCGAAGATGCGTCACGCGTGCTCGAGCCTGACGCGCCAGCCGCGCTGCTGGTGGTGCGCGACCAGCGCGTGCTGAACCTGACGCTGACCGTGCCGGTGGCCGGCGCACACCCCAGCGGAGCCATTTCTCTGGCGCTGGTTGAGCCGGTGGCGCGTGGCGCCGGGGCCGGGCCGCTTGCGCGCGCGGCGCAATCCGCTTCGGCGCGCGCCGGGGCTGAGTCGGCGGGAAAGGGCGATGCAGTGGCGCAAGCGCGCGTTGCCGCCAAGGCCGGGCGGCATTCAACCGCCGAAGCGGTCGCAAAGACCGGCGCGCGCCGGGCTGCTGGTGCGGCCGGCAGCAAGAAGGCCGCGGCGGCGCCCGGCGCGCAGGCCGCGTCGACGTCCCAGGTGCTGCAAAGGGAATGGCTGGGCGGCTGAACCCCCGCGCACCCGCGGCGTCTGGCGCGCTGCGGCGTGCGGCCTTCGTGCTGCTGGTGCTGGCGGTGGCGGCCGTGCATGGCTGCGTTGGTGAGCAGATCGCCACCCGGATGGCGGAGTTCGCGGCGGCCGACCCGATGCCGGCACGCATCGAGGTGGCCTATGTGCGCGAGTTGGCACCGAGTGCGCCGCCTGCGGTGGTGGCACCGCGGCCGGTGGCGCGCCAAGTGCCTGCGACAGCGGCCCGGCCCGCTTCCGCGCCGCAGGTCGTGGCGCCGCCGTCGCCCGGGCTTGCGGCGGCCTCGACACCGGCCGCGGATGCCGCCGTCGCGCCTGCCGAGCTTGCGAGTGCTGGCACCACCACGCCCGACGCGATGCCGGCCGACGCGGCGGATCTCGGCGCGGCGTTCGGCGCGGTGCAGGGCGAGTCCTGGCTTGCCGCGATGTCGGGCGCGGCCTCCGATCCGACACTTGCATCGAAGGAGGCCGCGGCGTTCGGCGTACCTTCGGCCGCAAGCGCGGCCGAAGGATCCGCGTCTGGCGCTGCGCCGCGGCCCGGGACGGCAAGGCTCGCGGCCGATGCTGCCGACAGCGGCACCCGCACCGCCATCGACACTCCTGTCGATACCAGCACCCGTGCCAGTGCCAGTGCCAGCATCCCCCCAGGCCCTGCCATTGCCACTGCCGCGTCGCAACCGGGAGGTTCTGTCGCTGCGAGCCCAAGTGTCCTTGCGGCGCCGGCCAGCGCTGCGGCCCCCGGCGGGTTCGAGTGGCCGGTCTCGACGCGCATCAGCTATGCCCTCGAGGGCAACTACCGCGGCGAGGTGCTGGGCAGTGCCCAGGTCGAGTGGATCCGGGTCGGCCCGCACTACCAGGTGCACCTCGATGTGGTGATCGGTGCGAGCTTTGCGCCGCTGATCACGCGGCGCATGAGCAGCGACGGCGCGATCACCACCGAGGGCCTGGTGCCGCACCGCTACGACCAGGACACCCGCGTCATGCTGAGCCCGCACCGCCGCGTGACGCTGCGCTTCGAGCCCGGCACGGTGGTGCTCGCGAACGGCCAGCGCCGCGCCAGCATGCCCGGCGTGCAGGACAGCGCGAGCCAGTACGTGCAGCTCACGTACCTGTTCAGCACCCGCCCCGACCTGCTGCGCGTGGGCAACACGGTGCGCGTCCCGCTCGCGCTGCCGCACAAGGTGGACGTGTGGACCTATGACGTGGTCGAGGCGGTGACGCTCCACACCTCGTTCGGTCCGCTCGACACCCTGCATCTGGTGCCACGGCGCCGGCCCGAGAGCCATGCCGGTGAGCTGCGCGCCGAGATCTGGTTCGCGCCGCAACTGCGCTACCTGCCGGTGCGCTTTCGCATCGAACAGGATTCGCAGACCTTCATCGAGCTGACGATCGCGCGCCGGCCCGAGCTGGCCGGCTCGTGAGCGCTGGCCGGGCGCGTCGCGCGACGCGGGCCGAACAGCACTCACCGCTCACGCCTGGCTCGCAGCATGCTTCCGCCACGCGCCCACCCTCCGTTTCAGCAGGCGGCGTGGCTGAACAGCAAGGTGGTGGATCAGCCGCCCGTGGGTCGATGATGACGCGGGGGATGAGCTGCGACCCGAGTCCCGCTGCGCCAGGGACCGCGGATGAGCGGGTCACAATGGCACCCTGATTCCTCAGGAGAACCCATGAACTTCGAGAACATCACGACCGAAGTGCGCGGCGAACTGGCGCGCAAGACCGCCCTGATCACCCTGAACCGGCCGAAACAGCTCAATGCGCTGAACGATGCGCTGATGGACGAGCTGGGCGCCGCGCTGAAGGCTTTCGACGCCGACGCCGGAATCGGCTGCATCGTCCTCACCGGCAGCGAGAAGGCGTTCGCGGCCGGTGCCGATATCGCCGCGATGGCGACGAAGAATCTGAAGGACACCTACGGCGACGACTTCATCACGCGCAACTGGGAAACCATCCGCCGGGTCCGCAAGCCGGTGATCGCCGCGGTGTCGGGCTTTGCGCTCGGCGGCGGTTGCGAGCTCGCGATGATGTGCGACTTCATCATCGCTTCCGACACGGCGCGCTTCGGCCAGCCCGAGATCAAGCTCGGCATCATCCCCGGCGCCGGCGGCACGCAGCGCCTGCCGCGTGCGGTCGGCAAGGCCAAGACCATGGACATGGTGCTGACCGGCCGCATGATGGACGCGGTGGAAGCCGAGCGTGCCGGCCTCGTGTCGCGCGTCGTGCCGACGGCCGAGCTGCTCGAGGTGGCGCTGGCCGCGGCGCACAACATCAACGAGCTGAGCGCGATGAGCGTGATGATGGCCAAGGAAAGCGTGAACCGCTCGTTCGAGGGCACGCTTGCCGACGGCGTCATGTTCGAGCGCCGATTGTTCCACTCGCTGTTCGCGACCGAGGATCAGAAGGAAGGGATGGAGGCCTTCCTTGCCAAGCGCAAGGCCGTCTTCAAGCAGCGTTGACGGGAGGCTGTTGCGGTCATCCCGGGCTTCCCGGCGCGCACTTGCTCGATTCACCGTCGTCCCGTCGCACGGTCGCACCGCAACCTCCGGACACCGATCGGGTCCGCCGCCTCAGGATGGAACGATGTGTCTGCGCCGGGGCACGGAGAACGCCCGAACACGAGTCTGCGACGCGACGCAGTTGCACCGGTGACAACGCTGCGGCGACTCACTCGAGCTTGCGCAGCGACGGAAACAGGATCACGTCGCGAATGCTGGGCGAGTCGGTGATCAGCATGATCAGCCGATCGATGCCGATGCCGCAGCCGCCGGTGGGCGGCATGCCGTACTCAAGTGCGCGGATGAAATCCGCATCAAAGTACATCGCCTCCTCGTCGCCGGCCGACCGGTTCGCGACCTGGGCTTGAAAGCGCGCGGCCTGATCTTCGGCGTCGTTCAGCTCCGAGAAACCGTTGGCGATCTCGCGCCCGGTGATGAAGAGCTCGAAGCGCTCGGTGATCGACGGGTCGGTGTCGGAGGCGCGCGCCAGTGGCGACACTTCAACGGGATAGTCGAGGATGAAGGTCGGCTGCCAGAGCTTTTCTTCGACCGCGGCCTCGAACAGCCCGAACTGCAGCTCGGCCAGCGACCAGTGCGCGGGCGGCTCGACGCCGAGCGCGACGAGTCTGGCGTGCAGCACCTTCGCATCCAGCGCCTCGGCCGGGGTCAGCCCCGCGTGAACCACCAGCGAATCGCGCACCGACAGGCGCGCGAACGGCTGGTCCAGCGCCACCGGCTGGCCCGCATACGTGATCGCGGCCGAGCCGGTCGCCACACGCGCGGCGTGGCGCAGCACCTCTTCGGTGAAGTTCATCAGGTCGTGATGGTTCCAGTACGCGGCGTAGAACTCCATCATCGTGAACTCGGGGTTGTGCCGAACCGAGATGCCTTCGTTGCGGAAGTTGCGATTGATCTCGAACACGCGCTCGAAGCCGCCGACGATCAGCCGCTTCAAATAGAGCTCGGGCGCGATGCGCAGGAACATCTCCTGGTCGAGCGCGTTGTGGTGCGTCACGAAAGGTTTCGCGTTCGCGCCGCCCGGAATCGGGTGCAGCATCGGCGTTTCGACCTCGAGGAAGTGGTGCTCCACCATGAACTGGCGGATCGCGCTTACCGCCTTGCTGCGCGCCGCGAAGCGCGTGCGCGCGGTTTCATCGGTGATCAGGTCGACATAGCGCTGGCGGTACTTCTGCTCCTGGTCGGCCATGCCGTGAAACTTGTCGGGCAGCGGGCGCAGGCTCTTGGTCAGCAGGCGCAGGCTCGTCACCCGCACCGACAGCTCACCGGTCCGGGTCTTGAACAGCAGGCCTTCGGCGCCGAGGATGTCGCCCAGGTCCCAGCGTTTGAAGGCGTCGTAGACAGCCTCGCCGAGCGCGTCCCGGGTGACGAAGAGCTGGATACGCCCCGAGCCGTCCTGCAAGGTGCCGAAGCTGGCCTTGCCCATCACGCGCTTCAACATCAGCCGCCCGGCGATCGCCACCTTCACGGCGAGCGGTTCGAGCTCCTCGTTCGACTGTTCGCCATGCTGGCGCAGCAGTTCGGCGGCGTGGTGGCGCGGCTTGAAGTCGTTCGGGAACGCGACGCCCTGCGCGCGGATGAGCGCGAGTTTCTCGCGCCGCTCGGTGATGAGCTGGTTCTCGTCGGCGGGGGTGGAAGAGCCGACGGAGGCGGCGGGAGCGGCAGGGTTCTGGGTCATGAGCGATTCTCTGTGGGCCGGCAATTTTATGAGCGATGGCGTCCCGGCCCGACGGGATGCGCGTGCGGTGGCCCATAAAATCTGCGATCGGCCGCGCTGCGGCCTCATCGCCAGCGTTCCATGCCCACCGCCGAGGTCCTGTCCACTTCCCGCAAACTGAGATTCGCCGTCGTGGGCTGCGGGCGCATCGCGCGCACCCACTTCGCGGCGCTGGCGCAGCACGCCGACCGCGCCGAGCTGGTGGCGGTGTGCGACACCCGGGCCGACCGCCTGGCCGAGGCCTGCGCCGCCACCGGGGCCGCGGGCTTCGCGTCGCTGGCCGCACTGTTGGCGGGCAGTGATGCCGACGCGGTGGTGCTGGCCACGCCGAGCGGGCTGCACTCGCGCCAGGCGATCCAGGTGGCGCAATCGGGTCGCCACGTCGTCAGCGAAAAGCCGATGGCAACCAAGTGGGACGAAGGCGTGGCGATGGTGCGTGCCTGCCGTGACGCCGGCGTGAAGCTGTTCGTCGTCAAGCAGAACCGGCTCAACGCGACCTTGCAGCTCGTCAAGCGCGCGGTCGATCAAGGCCGCTTCGGGCGGCTCGCGATGGTCAACGTGAATGTGTTCTGGACCCGTCCGCAGAGCTACTACGATGCCGCCCCCTGGCGCGGCCGCTGGGACATGGACGGCGGCGCCTTCATGAACCAGGCGAGTCACTACGTCGACATGGTCGACTGGCTGGTCGGACCGGTCGACAACGTGCACGCCTACACCGCCACGCTGGCGCGCCACATCGAGGCCGAGGACAGCGGCGTGATGAGCCTGCGTCTGCGCAGCGGCGCGCTTGCGTCGATCAACGTCACGATGCTCACCTACCGCAAGAACTACGAGGGCAGCCTCACGCTGCTCGGCGAGCGCGGCACGGTGCGCGTCGGCGGTGTCGCGGTCAACAGGATCGAGCACTGGGAGTTCGATGCGGCGCACGACGACGACGCGCGGGTGAATGCGGCGAGCTACGGTGTCGAGAGCGTCTACGGCCCCGGCCACCCGCTGTACTACGACAACGTGATCAACACCTTGCAGGGCGCGGCCAACGCGGCGGTCGACGGTTACGAAGGGCTGCGTTCGCTCGAAGTGCTGATCGCGGCCTACCGCTCGGCACGCGACGGCGTGCGCGTCGGCCTGCCGCTGGTGTTCTGATGGCGACCGACGTGCACCCGAGCGCGATCGTCGATGTCGGCGCGCAACTCGGCGACGGCAC
>JBDSBD010000066.1:0-3765 GCA_039921765.1 Burkholderiaceae bacterium | reverse complement strand
GCTGGGCCCGCTCGATGAGCGCCTCGCCGTGCCGGTCTTCCTGAAGCAGCGCGAGGCGATAGAAGTAAAGGGTGTCGTCGGAGTCGGGCGTACCGCTCAGCAGATCGAGCGTGGTCTCGAGCGTCTCGAGCAGGTACTGCCTCAACGTGCCCAGGTCGGGCAGCGCCTGCAGGCCGCGCGCCGCGGGCTCCTCGCCGGCAGGTTCGAAGCATCGATCGACGTCGGGCAGGATGGAAGCGAGCCTCGGAAGGGTGGGATCGGCTCGTTCGCCGCGACCACGCTGCACGTTGCGCGCGATCCAGTGCTCCTGGAACCAGCCGATGTGGCCGAGCGTCCAAAGCGGCGGTGTGCCCGCGTCCCCGACTTCAAAGTTCTGGCTCGATGCCGGCGCAGCCTCGAACGCGGCGATGAGCTGCAACGTCCGGTTGCGCGCATCGATCAGCGCCAGCGACAACGGCTCCCGACCCGCAGCGCGCAGCTGCGAGGCCCCCATCTCCACTCCGTCGATGCCCAGCACATCCTGCTCCCACATGGATCGATTGCGCCCGGTGCGTCGAGCCTGCCGCGCGCGTGATTGATTCGAAACGTTCGCGCGGTCCGTGCGCCCCGCGGGAGCGGCGCCGCTGGCCACGCCCACGTCGCCCGCATCACGTCGACGCCTCGGGTAGCGCGGGCGCGGATCATTGTCGCATCGGCGATTCGCGCAACCCGCGCCGACTGCGCATGAACCGCGACCCGGAACCTGCACACGACACGAGCCCGGCCCGAGACAAGCGAATCCGGAGCCGGCTGCGGGACCGCGTCCCGCTTGTCGGCGACGCGGCCGCGTGATACTGTATAAATCGCCAGTCACGATGGGTGGCCCCGCCACACCCCCCTGCCATGCCCGCGCCCCCACCGCGCCTCATTGCCCACCTCGACATGGACGCGTTCTACGCGTCGGTGGAGTTGCTGCGCTACCCCGAACTGCGCGGCCAGCCGGTCGTGATCGGAGGCAGCCGGGATCATCAGCCGGAGCGGCGTGCCGACGGCACGCACACGTTCGCACGCTTGCGCCACTACACCGGCCGCGGCGTCATCACCACCAGCACCTACGAAGCGCGCGCCCTCGGCGTGTACTCGGCGATGGGCATGATGAAGGCGGCGCAGCTCGCGCCCGACGCGGTGCTGCTGCCCTGCGACTTCGACGCGTACCGGAAGTACTCGAAGCGCTTCAAGGCCGCGGTGCGCGCGCTGTCGCCGCAGGTCGAGGACCGCGGCATCGACGAGATCTACATCGACCTCAGCGAGGTTCCCGGCGCATCGCTCGACGGCGGCCGCGCCATCGGGCTCGCCTTGAAGGAGGCGGTGCGCGAGGCCACCGGCCTCACCTGTTCGATCGGCGTGACGCCGAACAAGCTGCTCTCCAAGCTGTGCTCCGAGCTCGACAAGCCCGATGGCCTGACCCTGCTCACGCATGCCGACATCCCGGCGCGCATCTGGCCACTGGCGGCGCGCAAGGTCAATGGCATCGGTCCGAAGGCGAGCGACAAGCTCGCGTCCCTGGGCCTGCACACGGTCGGCGACGTCGCCGGCGCGGCTCCGGCGTGGCTGATCGAGCACTTCGGCAAGAGTTACGGCAGCTGGCTGCACGAGGCCTCGCACGGCATTGACGCGCGGCCGGTCGTGACCTTCAGCGAGCCCAAGTCGATCAGCCGCGAGACCACCTTCGAGCACGACCTGCACGCGGTGCGCGACCGCGCCGCGCTCGGCACGATCTTCACCAGGCTGTGCGTGCAGCTCGCCGGTGACCTGGCGCGCAAGGGCTACGCGAGCAAGACCATCGGCGTCAAGCTGCGCTTCGACGATTTCCACATCGTCACGCGCGATCTGACCTTGAGCGCCCACACGCTGGACGCGCACACCATCCGGCGCGCCGCCGGCGCGTGCCTGAAACGCGTCGACCTGACGCGGCGCCTGCGCCTGCTCGGCGTGCGCGCCGGCGCGCTCGCCACCCTGGCCGAGCTGGTCGGGCCCGGAGCGGCCTTGATCGACACACCCGCCGCGATTGAGCCTGCGGCACTGCACGAGCCGCCCGGGGCCTACAGCCTGTCGCTGTTCGACAGCCTCGAGGCCCCGGAGGAGGCGTCATGAACCGCGACGGCGTGGTGCGGTGGGGTGTGCGCGTTGCTGGCCGCCCCAAGCGCACCCGATCAACGATCCACGGCGCGTCGCGGCCAAGCGCGCGCCCATGACTGTCAAAGGCCCTGGCCGAACACGCGATGCGATTCGAAGGCCTGCTCAAATCCTGGAACAGTGAACGCGGCTTCGGCTTCATCGAGCCATCGCAGCGGGGGCAGGAGATCTTCGTCCACATCAAGGCATTCAACCCGCGCGTCGAAACGCCGCGGTTGAAGGTTGCGCTTTCATTCGAGATCGAACTCGACCGCGACGGCAAGAAGCGGGCCACGAAGGTTCGGATCATCCGGCCAGTGCGTGCTCGCAACACGACGTTGCGCGACGCGCCGGCCCGGTGGGGCGTCGCGAGCCGCTTCGCCCTACCGGCCTTCCTGATCGTCCATCTGGGGGTTGCCCGCAGCTGGGGTGTTCCGGGCGTGGTTGCCGCCGGATACCTCGTGGCCAGCCTGACCTGCTTTCTTGCCTATGCCCTCGACAAGTCGGCGGCAAGAGCGGGCCGCTGGCGCACCTCGGAAGAGGCGCTGCTCCTGCTCGGCCTGGCAGGCGGCTGGCCTGGCGCTATCCTTGCCCAGCAGTTGCTCCGACACAAATCAAGCAAGCCGTCGTTTCGCAAGGCGTTCTGGGGCACCGTGGCCCTGAACATCGCGGCCTTCGTGACCCTGTGTTCGCCGTGGTTCGCCTCACTGACGCAATGAGCGCGCAACTCGCATTTTCTCAACCAGTGGACGACGTCACGCCCACGCCTCACGCCACGACAATGACCGCCATCACCCACATCGAAGACCTGCGCATCCTGGCCCAGAAACGCGTGCCGCGCATGTTCTACGACTACGCCGATTCGGGCTCGTACACCGAAGGCACCTACCGCGCCAACGAGAGCGATTTCAAGGGCATCAAGCTGCGCCAGCGCGTCGCGGTGAACATGGAGAACCGGTCGCTGCGCACGCAGATGATCGGCATCGACTGCGCAATGCCGGTGGCCATTGCGCCGACCGGCCTGACCGGCATGCAGCACGCCGACGGCGAGATCCTGGGCGCACTGGCGGCGAAGAAGTTCGGCATCCCGTTCACGCTCTCGACGATGAGCATCTGCTCGATCGAGGACATTGCCGAAGCGACCCGCGCGCCGTTCTGGTTCCAGCTCTACGTGATGAAGGATCGCGACTACATCGAACGCCTGATCGACCGTGCCAAGGCCGCGAACTGCAGCGCGCTGATGCTCACGCTCGATCTGCAGATCCTCGGCCAGCGCCACAAGGACATCAAGAACGGCTTGAGCACGCCTCCCAAACCGACGCTGGCCAACCTGCTGAACCTGGCCACCAAGCCGCGCTGGTGCCTGGGCATGCTGGGCACGAAGCGGCACAGCTTTGGCAACATCGTCGGCCATGCCAAGGGCGTGGGCGATCTGTCGTCGCTGAGTTCGTGGACCGCCGAGCAGTTCGATCCCGCACTGAGTTGGGCCGACGTGGAGTGGATCAAGAAGCGCTGGGGCGGCAAGCTGATCCTGAAAGGCATCATGGACGCGCAAGACGCGCGCCTCGCGGTCGAGAGCGGTGCCGACGCGCTGATCGTCTCGAACCACGG
>JBDSBD010000065.1:0-7951 GCA_039921765.1 Burkholderiaceae bacterium | reverse complement strand
CTCGCTCTGCGCGGTGCTGGTTTCGACGCCCCACGCACGCGGCTGGATCATCGCGTGCAGCAAGTCCCACGAGCCGTTGTCGCGCAGCGCGAGCAGGCCTTCGTCGACCGCGGCGAACGCGACTTCGGTGCCGGCCAGCGGCTTGCCCTCGAAGCTCACCCGGATGCGCGCCTGCGCGGTCTGGCGCACGGCGTACACCGGCTTGTCGCTGGTGACGCTGACCTTCAGCTCATGCGCCGCCAGGCCGACGCGCAGCGCCGCGACGCCGAGCTTGAACGAAGGCTTGGCCAGATCGACCATCGCGGTCGGCGCCTGGTACTCGCGCCCCTCGAACCAGAAGCTGCGGACCCAGTTCAGCGGCTCCTTCCAGCCCCAGGTGAAGAACGAGTACCACGGCGTCTCGCGGATGCGTCCCCGAAGCGCGAGCACGCTCACGTACACATTGGGCGCCCAGCTCTTGTCGATCTTCAGCTCGAGGGTCGGGTCGTCGCCGCGCAACGTGACCACACGCGTCTCGATCACGCCCTCACGCTCCACCGCCACCAGCGCCGTGGCCTCGCGGTACGGCATGCGCACCTGCAGCCGTGCGGTCTCGCCGGGCTCGTAGCGCGTTTTCTCGGCCAGCACATCGATGCGGTCGTCATTGTCCTGCGCGAACCAGAGCTCGCCCTGCTTCGTGACCCACACGCTCGTGGCGGCCTGCACCGGGTTGCCGTGCGCATCGGTCGCGTGGGCGATCAGCTCGACCTGACCGGCGCTGTCGAGGCTGGCTTCGCAGGCGAGCAGGCCGTGGTCGTCGGTCGTGCCGCTGCACAGCGCACCCAGATCCTTGACCTCGGTGCGGTTGTCGTAGGCGTAGAAGCCGCCGACCATGCGCTTGCGCGTGCTCAGGGTCTGGCTCACCCGTCCGCGCACCTCGACCTGCTGGCCCTTGAGGGGCTTGCCGGTCGTGTCGAGCGCGACCGCGGTGAACTTGACGCGCCCACGTGCGCTCGCCCACGAGCCGGCCTTCACGCCCAGGACCACCGCGCTCGGCCAGACCGGGATCGAGGTCGAGACGGTCTGCACCTCGCCGTTCGGATCGTTGAACGTGAGCTCGGCGTCGATGCTGCTCGGTTGCGTGATCTTCGGCAGCGCCGAAAGAGTGAAGTTCGCGGCGCCGTTGCGATCGGTGGTGAGCGCCAGCTTGTCGGCCACCAGCCGGGCATCCCGGGCGTCGGGCTCGGAGGCGTACTCGTCTTCGTCGAAGTTGCTGCTGCGCTGCTGCTCGGGGTCGCGGGGCGGATCGAACGAGAACTCCTCATAGCCCGCAAAGCTCGCCGGCCGACTCTTGAGCAACGCGCTCGCGCGCGCGGCCACTTGCGACATGCCGCCGCCCGAAAAATAGCTGAGCTGCGCCGCGACGGCGAGCTCCTTCGGCGCGATCACCGCAGACTTGGGTCCGCTGACACGCGCATCGACCAGCGGCGTACGGAACTCCTCGACGCGAAAGCTGCCACTGGACCATCTCGTGCGCTCGCGCCCGGTGCCGCGCTCGCCCTCGCGCTCGAGCACCACCTCGTACACGCCGAGCCTGGCCGCGGGCGGAATCTCCCAGCTCGAGACGGCGCTGCGCACGCCGCGCCAGGCGAGCGGCTGAACGAACTCCTGCCCGCTGCCCTGATGCACGATCTTCAGTCGCGTCGGCAGGTCGGCGGGCTGGGCGTTGGCCAGACCGCCCAGGGTTTCGAGACGGAAGAAGTGCTTCATCGCCACGGTTTCGCCGGCGCGGAACAAGCTGCGGTCGAGCACGGTGGTGGCGCGCGCGTCGGGCGTGCTGCCGTTCGCGGTGGAAACATTGAAGCGCCAGCTCTCGATGCCCTTTTGCCAGCTGCTGAACACGAAGGCCACATCCGTCACCGGTTTCGCGATTGCGCCTGCGGCGCCGCGTGCCTTCGCATCCGGCGCCGGGCCTGACTTGCGTGCCGTGACAAACAAGCCGTTGTCGGCCACGCAGGATCTCCGGGTGTCTTCGAGCGATCGGGCGATGCGCGCCAGCCCCTGCGCATCGGTGCGGCCGGCCCACAGGCGATGGCCGTTGCAATCGTTCACTGCCACCTGCGCATCTGCGACGGGTTGGCCGCGGTCCAGGCTCGTGACCCAGACCAGGCTGTTCTCGCGCCCGAGCTTGAAGTGCACGCCCAGGTTCGTCACCAGCACGCCGGTGCGCACGTACATCGGCGCCGGCTTGTCGAGCAGCGCATGACCGAGCACGTTGGATTCGATCTCCACGACGTGATAGCCCGGCTCGGGCAGCGGAATGCCCACCACTTCGAACGGGCGTGGATCGCCGCCGTCGAGCTGTGGCAGGTCGAGCCGTTTCGCGCCCGAGTCACCCTGGAGCAGCGAGATCTCGCGCGAGCCGATGCGTCGCTCGACCCGGCGTTTGATCGGGCGGCCCTTTGCGTCGGTGTCATCTTCGAAGACGTACCACTCGGTTTCGGGCCGGCCGAGCTCACGCGCGCTGAGGCGGGTCTCGTCGTATTGGCGCAGCTTTGCGTACCAGGCCAGGATTTCGGCATCGCTGTCCAGGCGCTTCAAGCGCACCTGACCCGATGCCGGCGGCGTGGCCGATGGGGCGCCCGAGGGCGAACCCGGTCCGCCCGCCGCGTTGATCGGTGCGGGTCGCAGTTCGCTCTGAACATGGCGCAGCGTGACCGGCAGCATCGCATCACTCAGCTCCACCACGCCGAACGGCGCGGCGGCGAACTTGGCGATCGGCGGCGCGTCGCCGGTTGCGGTCTTGAGCGGAAAGGCGCCGGCGTTGGAAAGCACGCGGCCGGCGTCGTCACGCAACTCGCTCGGCAGCTCGAGCTTGAACGCCATGTTGGGCGGCAGTGGCGCCGGGAAGTTGATCTCGGAGACCTCGGCGGCGTGGTCGTCCTTGTCGAACAACGGTGCGCGCGCTACGCCGCTGGCGGGCTTGAGACGCACCTGCGCCGCGACCGCGCGCGCCACCGGGGCCGAAAAGCGCAGCCGCATCGGCCGCACCGGCAGGCATGGCGCGTTCGCACGCTCGCGCTCGCAACGGAACTCGGCGGTGAAGGCCGCGCGCACCGTGAAGTGCTGGCGTTGCTCGATGCGGGTGGCGACCTTCGGATTTGCCGCTGCAGCAATGCCTCGCCCCCAGACCAGATGCACCTCGGCGCCGCTCGGCAGCGGCCGCTGGCACTCCAGCACCAAGGTGCGCTCGATCTCGCGCGGCTTGTCGATGTGGCGCGCCTTGAGCAGCTCGGCACGCTCGGCGCCGGCGATCACGCGAACGCCGAGCTTCTCGCCGATGCCTTCGACCTCGCACCAGGCGTGCTCGAGCACCGTGCTCTCCAGCGCCGCACCGTTCAGATGCAGCATGAAGTACTGGCCCTCCTCGATCTCGCCGCCCTCATGCGGCCGCACCGAGACGATCGCCGGTCCGCCGGTGTTGAAGCGGTAGACGGTTGCGCTGCCATGCACCGCACCGGGCCGATCCGGGTTGCCGGTTGCACTCGCGGGAGCGCCTGGGCCGGCGCTGGCAGACAGGCCGCGCGCAGCGACCAAGGCCGGCTTCCAGCCCGCGCGCAGGGTCAGCGTGCAGCGCGTGCCGGGTGGCAGTGGCTCGCGAAAGTCGTAGAGCCAGACGCGCTCGGTGGACCAGCGCCCCGCACCGGGCGGTGTCGCGCCTTCGCAGGAAAGCAGCATCGGATCGGGCAGGCGCAGGTCACCGAGCGGCACCACAGGCTCGGAAAACTTCACGGTGATCTGGCGCACCTGCGCCACCTCGCCTTGCGGGCTGACGCTCGTGATGCTTGCCGCGTTCGCGGTCATTGCTGCGAACAGTGTGACCGCCCAGGCGACCGTGACGAATCCGCGCCCCATCCTGCTCTCCCCGCGTATTGGCCCGCACCGAGTCTAAGAGCAGTGCGGCCTCGCGAAGAGTCCAGGCGCCATCCAGGCCGGCGACGCGCATCCGCGGTCTGCGCAGGCCTTCACGCGGAGTGCGCGTCAAGACTCATCGATTCGGAACGTTCGCGGCGGCCGACGAGCGCGGTGGTGTTGTGGTGCCGGACAGGGCCCCGTCAAGGCGCGCCCGTTGTGCGCTGGTGCCCGGCTATTTTCTGCCGACCTTGTTGTGCGCCGCGGTGGCCCCCGGCAGCACCCCCATCGAGCCGGGCTGGGCGCCGGACCACAGCTTCCTGAGACGGTCGAGTTCGGCGTCGTACAGCGCGTTGATGCGCACAATTTCGGCCTGCTGGGTCTGGATCAGCGAGCGCTGTGCTCCGGCAGACGCGTCGTTGGCGTCGAGTTGTGCGCGCAGCTTGGCCGGCAACGCCTTGCCGACATAGAACTCGGTTTCGTCGAGCAGCGGCTTGCGCTCCTTGGCGAGCAGCGCCACCCGGTCCTCGGACGCCTTCATGGCCTTGCGGATGTCGTCGAGCGCGGCCTCGCGCGCTTTCTGGTGCGTCGCTTCATCGGGGAAGCGGGCGCGCAGGTTGCGATCGCGCCGGATCGCGTCCTGTATTGCGGCGTGCTCGGCCGCGGCCTCGCGCTCACGCGCCTCGCGCGCGGCGCGCTCGTCCGCAGTCGGTGTCGGCAGGACCACGCGTCGCACCGAACCGTCGGCGTTGAGCACGCGTTGCTCGCGCTCGGTGCACGCGGCGATCGGCCGGTCGGAGGTGAGCTTCTTGCCGTTCGCGTCGATGCAGGTGTAGATCTGCGGTGCACTGGGCGCCTGGGCCCAGACCGCCTGGCTCAGCACGAGCGCGACGCCGCACAGCGCGCCACGCATCGAGGCCCTGTTCATCATCAGCCCGCTGTGTTCCATTCAGACTCCGTAGCGTTCGCGGTACGCGGCCACATGCGCCACGTGCGCGCTCAAGGCCGGATCGGCGCTCGAGCGCAGATACTGCAACAGGTCGGACAGAGTCGCAATCGCGGCGACCCGCAGCCCCAGGCTGCGCTCGACGAACTGCACCGCCGACCATGGCGCATCCGCGCCGTCCTCGATGGCCTTTTCCTGGCGGTCGAGCGCGATCGTCACCGCATAGGGCGTGCCGCCCGCTGCGTGGATCATCGCGATCGATTCGCGCACCGATGTGCCGGCCGAGATCACGTCGTCGATGATAAGAACGCGCCCGGCGACCGGTGCGCCGACAAGCAGGCCGCCTTCGCCGTGATCTTTGGCCTCTTTCCGGTTGTAGGCGAACGGCACATTGAGCCCCAGGCGCGCGAGCTCGACCGCCACCGCGGCGGCCAGCGTGATGCCCTTGTAGGCCGGGCCGAACAGCATGTCGAATGCGAGGTCCTGATCCTGGCGCGCCTGCAACAGGCGGCGCGCATAGAATTCCGCGAGGCGGCCGAGCTTGGCGCCATCATCGAACGCGCCGGCGTTGAAGAAGTAGGGCGACAGCCGCCCCGCCTTGGTCTTGAACTCGCCGAAGCGCAACACTTCGGCGCCAACCGCGAACTTCACGAAGTCCTGCGCGAGCTCTGAATTGCGTGCGCTCATCGGGAAACTCTCACGTGTTCCGTCTCGTCTCATTGAATCTGAACGGCATCCGCTCGGCGGCCAGCAAGGGCTTCGAGGCCTGGGCCGAAGGGGTGGCCGCCGATTGTATGGGGGTGCAGGAGATCAAGTCCCAGGCCGATACCGTGGTTGGGCGCTTCGACACGGTGGCCGGCATGCGCGGCCATTTCCACTACGCCGAGAAGAAGGGCTATTCGGGCGTCGGCCTGTACACGCGCAAGCCGCCGAGTGAGGTCGTGCTCGGCATCGGCAACGCCGAGTTCGATGCCGAAGGCCGCTATGTCGAGGCCCGCTTCGACACGCCCGAGCGGCGCCTGAGCCTCATCAGCTGCTACTTCCCGAGCGGCTCGAGCGGTGAGCAGCGCCAGCTCGCCAAGTACCGCTTCCTTGCGCTGATGGCACCGCACCTGATCAAGCTCAAAGCCGAGCGCGAGTTCATCGTGGTGGGCGACGTCAACATCGCGCACCGGCAGATCGACCTGAAGAACTGGCGCAGCAACCAGAAGAACAGCGGCTTCCTGCCCGAGGAGCGCGCCTGGATGACGCACTGCATCGACGAGATCGGCCTCGTCGACGTGTTCCGCACCCTCAACCCGCACCCCGAGCAGTACACATGGTGGAGCAACCGCGGCCAGGCCTGGGCCAACAACGTCGGCTGGCGGCTCGACTATCACCTCGCCACGCCGGGCCTGGCACGCCACGCCAAGGCCGAACACATCTACCTTGAGCAGCGTTTTTCAGACCATGCGCCGCTCGTGATCGATTACGACTTCGCGCTGTGAGCTGCTCCGACCCCGGTCTCGCCCTTTGCCGCACGGCCGGATCTGCGCCGATGTGCCTTTGCCTTGCATGCGCGGTCTGCTTCAGCGCCGGCGCAACGAGCCTGTCTGCTTCCCGAGAGCGCGAACCCTCTCCCAACAATCGAACGGAACCCCCATGTCACTCGAAGTCATCGAAGTAGAAACCGCACCGAATCCGACGGCCAGCATCGTCATCCTGCACGGGCTGGGCGCCGACGCCAACGATTTCGTGCCCTTCGCCACCGAACTCGATCTGGCCAGCGTCGGGCCAGTGCGCTTCGTGTTCCCGCACGGGCCGACGCGGCCGGTCACGATCAACGGCGGCTACGTGATGCGGGCCTGGTACGACATCCTCGGCGCCGACCTCGGGCTCGATGGCCGCAAGCTCGAAGACGAGGCCGGGCTGCGCGAATCGCAGCGCGAGGTCGAAGCGCTGATTGCCAAGGAGCGTGCGCGTGGCGTGGCGGCGTCGCGCATCGTGCTCGGCGGGTTTTCGCAAGGCTGCGCGATGACGTTCATGGCCGGGCTGCGTCACGGCGAGCGTCTCGCCGGGCTGCTCTGCATGTCGGGCTACCTGCCGCTGGCGCCGCTGACGGCCACCGAGCGCAGCGCCGCCAACGCGGATGTGCCGATCTTCCAGGCCCATGGCAGCGCCGACTCGGTGATCCCGATCGCGCGCGCGATGGAGTCACGCGATGCGCTCATTGCGTTCGGCTACCCGGTCGAGTGGCACGCCTATCCGATGCCGCACTCGGTGTGCCCGCAGGAGATCGCCGACATGAACCGTTGGTTGTTGCGCGTGCTGGGGTGACCAGCGCGGCGCTCGCGCGTGACTGCCGTGTGTCGCGCGAAGCATCCGAGCTGCAAGGTTCACTGAAACACCGCGTCCACCAGCCAGCGGCCGGCAGCATCGGTTTCGATCCGGACCTCGGCCCAGCCGGTGCTTTGGCTCTCCGTCGTGATCGTGTAGCTGAGCGTGCAGTGCGGCGAGATCGGCCCCTTGAAGCTTGTCTGGATGTCGCCGGGGTGGTCACTGGCAAAGGGGATGGGTGTGTTCAGGCCCGAGCTGACGATGCTGTCGAGGGTGATCCGACGGCCATCGTCGTGTAGAACGCTGCCGGTCGCGCGATGCGATATATGCCGGTCGCCCGACAGAATGACGACCGACACGCATCCCGCGGCAAAGAGTGCGTCGAACAGCTGCGTCAGGCTTTGCGGGTAGCTCTGCCAGCCGCCGCCGCGCATCCGGTCCTCGGTGCGACCGGCTTCCACATCGAATGGAAACACCGGGGTTGGACTGACGATGAAGATCGGCCGGTCCTCTGCCGGCGTGTGTTCCTGCAGCCACCGTGCAAAGCGCTCGTGTTGCTTCGCGAACCCGATGCAAGTTCCTGGCGCACCGCGCTCGAACCGCGTGTCGAGCACATAGAACTCGAACCCCCCAGCGCTGAATCCGTAGTCCCGATGGGGCATCGCTTCGACGGCCGGGGCAGCCATCGGCATCGCGGCGTACTGGTACGCATCCATGGCCGCGAAGGCGAGCTGCTCACTTTCAAGCTGTTGGGGAGTGGAGCGCACGCCGTCGAACCAGTCGTCGCGCAGTTCGTGG
>JBDSBD010000064.1:0-4985 GCA_039921765.1 Burkholderiaceae bacterium | reverse complement strand
GTCTGGTCGGTGTGATGACACGCGACGCGCTGGCGCGGGCAGTGCGCCGCACGGAGATGCCCGCGGCCGACGCCAGCGCCTCGCCGCTGCGCAGCGTGTTGGCCCACGGCTATTGGCTGGCGCTGTCCGGGCTGGTGGAAAGCAGTCTGAGCCTGTTGCCGCGGGTGCCACCGCTGCAGGCCGATGGCGATGACCGCTGAAGCGCTGGCCCCGGCCGACGCGGCGCTGACGCACCGCTTCCTGCTCGACTACCCGAACGAGGCAGCGCAGCTGCTCGAAGCCATGCCCGGCGCCGAAGCCGCCACCCTGCTGGCGGCGCAGCCGCCACATGCTGCATTGCCGGCCTGGCAGGTGCTGGCCAGCGATGTGGCGCGCGACATGCTTGAACGCCTGCCCGAGGAACTGGCACTGCACCTTCTGGCCGAGGCCGAGCCGGTGGCCAGCGTCGCCGCGCTGACGCAATTCGACAACGACGAGCGAGAGGTCTGGTTGCAGCGCCTGGACGGCGAGGTGGCGCGCGAACTGCGCGGCCTGCTGGCCTACCCCGACGACTGCGCCGGCCGGCTGATGGACCCCCGGGTCAGCCCCCTGCGCGTGGGCATGAGCGTGGCCGAGGCCATCGAGCGGCTGCGCAGTGCACGCCACGGCGGCTTGCGCGAGCTGTTTGTCATCGACGATGATGGCCGGCTGGCCGGGCGAGTGGAGGTGCACGACCTGGCGCTGGCCAGCCCGGGACAGGCGCTGGCCGACATCACGCGCGGCGTGATCGCCGTGGTCGGCGAGCTGGATCCGCGCGAAGAGGTGGTCGAAACGCTGCAGGGCCAGCCCATCACCGCATTGCCGGTGATCAACCTCGGCGGGCGCTTCGTCGGCGTCATCCGCCAGGCCGAGCTGGTCGCGGCGGTCGAAGAGGAAAGCAGCATCGACATCCAGACCATGGTAGGTGCCAGCCCCGACGAACGGGCGCTGTCGACGCCGGCCTTCGCGGTGAGGAAGCGTCTGCCCTGGCTGCAGATCAATCTGCTCACCGCCTTCCTGGCCGCGGCCGTGGTCGGGCTGTTCGAAAGCACCATTGCGCAGTTCACCGCTCTGGCGGTGTTGCTGCCGGTGGTGGCCGGTCAGTCGGGCAATGCCGGCGCGCAGGCACTGGCGGTGACGATGCGCGGCCTGGTGCTGCGCGAGATCAGCCTGCGCCACTGGCGCAGCGTGGTCAGCAAGGAGGCCTTGACCGGGCTGATCAACGGCTTGGCCGTGTCGGCCACCACCGGACTGGCGGTGTACGTCTGGAGCCGCTCGCTGCCGCTGGTCGGCGTGATCGTGTTGGCGATTGTGATCTCGATGCTTGCCGCCGGGCTGGCTGGCGCGCTGGTGCCGATGCTGCTGCGCCGCTTCGGCCAGGACCCGGCCACCGCCTCGTCGATCATCCTGACCACGGTGACCGACGTGGTTGGCTTCTTCTCCTTCCTGGGCATCGCCGCGCTGTTTGCGCCGCTGCTGGCACAGTCATTGCGCTGAGCCGCGCACCTTCAGCGCGCCGCCGCCGCGTCGGACAGACTCTTCGGGCCTGGGGTCGATCAAGCCCTGCATGACGATCTCGCCGGGCTTGCCACTGCATCCGTGGATGCAGCGCGTCCGGTCGATCAAGAGGCCCAGCCCTGCCCTGCGGGGCGACGATCCGCACCTGCGCGCTTTCCAAGACCACCGCCTTGCCGGGACTGCCTGCCCGGCTTCGTGCGCCACCGCACAGACGGGCGCAAATGGCCCGCCCATATTGATTTCCTACCCGACGGCACGGGAAGATTCTCGATGGAAAGGAGCTTCGTCATGCGGGCACGAACTATCAAACTGCGGGCCCGGAACGCGTTCATGGCATTGATCGCCGGCGCTGATTCCGCGCTGCCGGCTTGCGGACGTCGGCGGCGCTGACGTACACCGAGCGGGTGCCGTTCCGGATCTGAATCACCGCATGGGTGCGTCTCTCCATCACCCAGCTCCTGCAGGCATCCGACCGGCAACTTGCACGGGCCCTCGATAGGCCGCCCTTGATCTCGCCGGCGCCACGCTTCACGCGCAGCAGCAACCTCTCAGCCTCCTCGAACGCGCCCCCCACTTTCGCAGCCTGCACTCCGCGCTGACCGTCATGCCCACACCGAAGAAAGCCGTGAAAAACGAACCCACCGACCGAACCGTCCTCGTGCTGCAAGGCGGCGGCGCCCTTGGCGCCTATCAGGCTGGCGCGCTGGAAGCACTGGTCGCAGCCGGGCGCACACCGCACTGGGTTGCAGGCATCTCGATCGGATCGATCAACGCGGCGCTGATCGCCGGCAACCCGCCGGGGCGGCGCATCGAACGCCTGCGCGCGTTCTGGGACACGGTCAGCGCCGACCTGCCGGAGGCGTACGGACTGCCCCACACTGGGCCGATTCGCGAGTGGGCAAACACGGGCGCCGCGGCGTACGCCACGCTGTTCGGTGCGTCGGGCTTCTTCGCGCCGCGCCCCGGCGCGTTGTTCTGGCCGGGTGAATTGCCGAACCCGAGCTATTTCGACACGTCGCCGTTGCGCGCCACCTTGTGCGAACTGGTCGACTTCGATTTGATCAACGACAACGCGGGGGTGCGCCTGAGCGTCGGTGCGGTCGATGTGCGGACCGGCAACTTCTGCTACTTCGACAGCGCGCAGCAGCGCATCGGCCCGGAACACATCATGGCCAGCGGCGCACTGCCGCCGGGCTTCCCTGCGATCGAGATCGAGGGCCACGCCTACTGGGACGGCGGGCTGGTCTCGAACACGCCGCTGCGCCACGTGCTCAACCATGTCAGCGCCGCAAGCGCCACGGTGTTCCAGATCGACCTGTTCAGCGCGCGAGGCGCGCTGCCAAAGACGATGGCAGGCGTCGCGGAGCGCGAGAAGGACATCCAGTATTCGAGCCGCACCCGCATGGTCACCGACATGCTGCGCGAACGCCACCTGATGCACCGACGCTTGCGTGAACTGGCGGCGATGCTGCCCGCCACGCGCCGCGCCGATCCCAAGGTGCGCGCCCTGCTCGCCGACATCGACGACACGGCGATCACCCTGGTTCACCTGATCCACCGCCACACGGGCGGCGAGACGCAGACCAAGGATTTCGAGTTTTCACGCGCGTCGATGCGCGCTCACTGGGACGCTGGCCGCGACGACATGTCGCACACGCTGAAGAAGCTGGCGCACCACCTCGCGCCGCCGGAGCCGGGGTCGTTTCACGTCTACGACTTCACAAGCGTCAATCACACCGAAGGAGCAACACCATGAAGGTCGATCAAGTCTGCAAGCAAGCCTGGGCGATGCCGCTGACGAGCCCCTCCTACCCACGAGGCCCGTACCGTTTCGTCAACCGCGAGTTCCTGGTCGTCACATACCGCACCGACCCGGCGGCCCTCGCCGCGCTGGTGCCCGAGCCGCTGCAGCCGGCGGGCGACACGGTGCGCTTCGAATTCATCCGCATGCCCGACTCGACCGGCTTCGGCGACTACACCGAATCCGGCCAGGTGATTCCGGTGACGTACAAGGGCCAGGCCGGGTCCTATTCCCTCTACATGTTCCTCAACGACGACGCGCCCATCGCCGGCGGGCGTGAAATCTGGGGCTTTCCGAAGAAGCTCGGTACCCCGTCGCTGCAGGTCGACAAGGACACGCTCGTCGGCACGCTGGACTATGGCCATGTGCGCGTTGCGACCGGCACGATGGGCTACAAACATCGCGAAGCGGACCGTGCGGCGGTGTTGAAGTCGCTCGCGCAGCCGAACTGGCTGCTCAAGATCATGCCCGATGTCGATTGCAGCCCGCGGGTCTGCGAACTGGTCGAATACAAGCTCGAAGACCTGACGCTCAAGGGCGCCTGGCAAGGGCCGTGCGCGCTGCAACTGTTCGAACACGCTCTGGCGCCAGTCGCGGCATTGCCGGTGCTCGAAGTGACCAGTGGCCTGCATCTGATCACCGACCTGACGCTCGGTCTGGGCCGCGTGGTGCACGACTATCTGAAGCGTTGATCAACGAAGACTGAGCCGCTCGCGGTGCATCCGGAGCGCGGCTTCCTGGCCTCGCGCGCAGCAATGCGCCAGATCGTCGAGGCCGATCTTCAAGCACCAGGGTGGGTCGTGGAAAGCGCAGCGTCAAGTTCGTCCCTCAGCCCGCAGCACGCCGTCGCCCGAGTGATCGCGGTGAATGTCGGCTTGCCGCAGGACATCGCGTGGCGCGGCCAGACGGTGCACACCGGCATCTGGAAGTCGGCGGTCCAGGGCCGGCGCATCGCGCGGCGCCTGAACATCGATGGCGACGGCCAGGGCGATCTGCTCGGCCACGGCGGCGAACACCGCGCGGTGATGGTCTATCAACTGGAGTCCTACCGCTACTGGGAGCGTTTGCTGGGTCGCAGCAACTTCACGTTTGGCCAGTTCGGTGAGAACCTGACCGTCGAAGGCCTGGCCGACGCCGAGGTCTGCATCGGCGATCGCTACCGCATCGGCAGCGCGCTGTTCGAGGTCACCAAGCCGCGCGTGACCTGTTATCGGGTCGGCATTCGCATGGCCGAGCCGGCGATGGCGGCGTTGCTGGTGGCGCACCACCGGCCGGGCTTCTATTTCCGCGTGCTCGAGCCCGGTGACATCGGCGCGGGCGACGCCATCGAGAAGGTCGGCGAGGACACGCAGCGCGTCAGCGTGGCACAGATCGACGCGTTGCTCTACCTGCCGGGTCACGATGCCGAGCGGCTGCGGCGTGCGCTGCGCATCCCGTCGCTGAGTGCGGGCTGGAAGGGTTCGCTGCAGGCCTTGCTCGACCAGCACGCCGACGGCGTCGCCGCTGGCAACCGCGGCCTCAGCGTCGCGGCCGGCCCGGCGCCGGCGTGGCCGGTTTTTCGGCAACTGCGTGTCACGCAGGTCGACCGGGAAAGCGATGAGGTCTTCTCGTTGTCGTTGCAGGCCGCCGACGGCTCGGCGTTGCCGGC
>JBDSBD010000063.1:0-3145 GCA_039921765.1 Burkholderiaceae bacterium | reverse complement strand
TGATCGATGGAATGCTGGAGCGCAAGCTCGACGCGCTGGCGGTGCCCCTTGCGCTGGTACTGCCCGATGGACACCGCGTCGGCCCGGCCGATGCAGCGGTCGTGCTGCAGCTCAAGGAGCTCGGACCGTTGGCGCACATCGCGGCGGGTGAAGTGGGCCGGGTCGCCGAGGACTATGTCGAGGGCCGGCTCGATTTCAGCGGTAGCGTGCGCGACCTGATGGCGGTGGCCGCGCAGATGGTCGACGACGATCCGACCCAGGATCGCGCGAGTGCCTCGGCGCTGCAATGGTGGCGCGAGATCCGCCAGAACCTGCGCTCGCGGGCCCAGCACCAGCCCGACATCGACGCCAAGCACATCCAGTTCCACTACGACGTCTCGGACGAGTTCTACGCGCTCTGGCTCGATCCGCATCGGCTCTACTCGTGCGCCTACTTTCGCGACGCCGGCATGAACGTTGCGCAGGCCCAGGAAGCCAAGCTCGACCACGTCTGCCGCAAGCTGATGCTCAAGCCCGGCGAGCGTTTCCTCGACGTCGGCGCGGGCTGGGGCGGGTTGCTGCTGTGGGCCGCCGAGCACTACGGTGTGGCCGCGTCCGGCATCACGTTGAGCAAGAACCAGCATGCCCACGTGAACCGGCTGATCGACGAGCGCGGTCTGCGCGGGCGCGTCACGATGGAGTTGCGCGACTACCGCGAACTGCCCGAGACCGAGCCCTACGACAAGATCGCCTCGGTCGGGATGTTCGAGCATGTGGGCCGCGCGCTGCTGCCCGCGTACTTTGCGAAGCTGCGCCGCCTGCTCGTGCCCGGCGGCCTGTTGATGAACCACGGCATCGCCGCGGCCGGCACGCGCAACCGCCAGCTCGGCGCCGGCATGGGCGACTTCATCGAGCGCTACATCTTCCCGGGCGGCGAGTTGCTGCACGTCTCCAAGGTCCTGGAGGTGATGAGCGAGAATCACCTCGAGCTGCTCGACCTCGAGAACCTGCGCCCGCACTACGCGCGGACCTTGTGGGCCTGGAGCGACGCACTCGAGTCGCAGCTTGCAGCCGCGCGCGACGTCGCCCATGACAACGTGGTGCGCGCCTTTCGCCTGTACCTGGCCGGTTGCGCGATGAGCTTCGAGCAGGGCTGGCTCTACCTGTACCAGATACTTGCCTCGCGCCCCAGTGGCGACATGACCGAAGGCTCGATGCGCGGCGCACAATCGTCGTATCCGTTCAACCGCGGCTACATCTATGCGTGAGGCAGATGTCAGTCCGAGACGCGAGGGCGTATAGCGTGATCTACAAGTTCAAATCCAAGGCCGCCGGCGACGTCATCATGACGGGGCCGGCCGGCGACGAGGTGCTGCGCGTCATCGGCAAGGCCCCTGCCGCCACCGGCATCATCGAGGTCGGGGCGATGCCCGCGGCGATCGCCGCGATCGAGCGGGCGGTGGCCGACGACGAAGCGGCGCGCGCCCAGGCCGAGCGCGACGCCGCCGCCGAGGGCGGCAAGCTCGCGCCACGCGAAGGCGTCAGCCTGCGCCAGCGCGCCTGGCCGTTGATCGAGGCGATGAAACGCTCGATGGCCGAGAACGCTGCCATCGTCTGGGGCGTTTGAGCGTGGCAGCGTGCAACCCACCGGTGGAGGAGCCGAGTCAATGAAACTGTGGAGCAACAGCTGGATCAATGGCGAGCGCATTCCGCCGCGCTGCGCCGCCGGCCGGCCCGATGCGGCGGGCGGAGCCACCTTCTCAGACAACCTGAACCCGCACCTGGCCTGGAGCGAGGTGCCCGCGGGAACGCAGTCGCTGGCGCTGATCTGCCACGACTTCGACGTGCCCAGCAAGGGCGACGATGTGAACCAGCCCGGGCGCGAAGTGCCGGCCGACCTGCCGCGTGTCGATTTCTTCCACTGGGTCATGGTCGATCTGCCACCAGCGCTGGCCGAGATCGGCGAAGGCGAGTTCAGCCGCGGCTTCACCGCGCGCGGCAAGAGCGGGCCAGCCACCCTGCATGGCGCGCGCCATGGCCTGAACGACTTCACCGGCTGGTTCGCCGGCGATGCCGAGCGCGCCGGCAACTATTTCGGCTACGATGGCCCGTTCCCGCCGTTCAACGACTCGCTGATCCACCACTATGTGTTCACCGTCTATGCGCTGTCGATTGCGCGCGTGCCGGTCGAGGGTGCTTTCACCGGCGCGCAGGTGCGCGAGGCGATCTACCCGCACGTGCTCGCCGAGGCCACGCACTCGGGCACCTACACGCTGAACCAGCGGCTGCTCGGCTAGGGGCCGCGTCTTGAGCGCTGCGGTCGCAGGGACGGATGCCGGCAGAAGGTGCCGCCGCGCCCGCTCCGTTCGCGCGCGCACCGCGGTGCCCCTGCTAGCCGGTCCACGCCGACTGGATCGAGCCTGAGATGCAGGACGCGGCCCATCCACAGGCGACGCGGGTGCTCGCGATTCGCCATGGTGAGACGGCGTGGAACGTCGAGCACCGCATCCAGGGCCAGCTCGACATCGCGCTCAACGCCACCGGCCGCTGGCAGGCGGCGCGGCTCGCGCAGGCACTGGCCGAAGAGGGCTTGACCGCGGTCTATTCGAGCGACCTGCAACGCGCCGCCGAAACTGCGCGGGCGGTGGCGCGTGACGGCGGCGGACTTGCGGTCGCAACGGACACGGGGCTGCGCGAGCGCGGCTTCGGCATCTTCGAAGGCCTGAGCTTCACCGAGATCGAGCAGCGCTGGCCCGAGCAGACCGCGCGCTGGCGGCGCCGCGACCCCACGTTCGGCCCCGAAGGCGGCGAGACCCTGCGTGACTTCTACGCCCGTAGCGTGGCGGCCGCCACCCGGCTCGCGGCCGCGCACCCGGGCGAGGCGATCGCGCTGGTGGCGCACGGCGGCGTGCTCGACTGCCTGTACCGTGCCGCCGCGCGCGTGGCCCTCGACGCGCCGCGCTCCTGGCAGCTCGGCAATGCGAGCATCAACCGGTTGCTGTACACGCCGCAGGGCTTCACCCTGGTGGGCTGGAGCGATACGCACCACCTCGAGGGCGTGGCGCTCGACGAGTTCACGGATGCCGGACCGGTCGCGACGCCTGGCGTGGCGGCCCGGGAGCGCTCGGCATGAGGCCGTCGGTGCCGGCCTGCTCCACCCACGCCG
>JBDSBD010000062.1:0-6409 GCA_039921765.1 Burkholderiaceae bacterium | reverse complement strand
CCGGCGCGACGCCGACGGCGCTGCAGGCCGGCGCCCTGCGCGTAGGCTTGAGCGTCTGCTACGACCTGCGCTTTCCCGAGCTCTACCGCGAACTGGTGTTCGCCCCCGGCGAGCGGCCCTGCGACCTGATCTCGGTGCCGGCCGCGTTCACGCACACCACCGGCCTGGCGCACTGGGAGCTGCTACTGCGCGCCCGCGCGGTCGAGAACCAGTGCTACGTGATCGCCGCCGCGCAGGGCGCCGGCCTGCAGCGCCGTCGGCGTCGCGCCGGCCAGGATCGCAGCGCCCTCGTCGTAGTGCTCGCGGCCGTTGTCGTAGTGGAACAGGTGGATCTTGTCGTAGCGCGCCGCCGGCGTGCCGTCGGGCGCGTAGACGCAGTTTGTGTTGAGCACGCGGTCCGGGTCGCCCGAGCGCAGCGGCAAGGTGCCGCCGATCAGCCACACGCCGTGCGCGCGCGCCGCGTCGGCGAGCATCTGCTGGATCGGCCCGTCGCCGGGCGCTTCGGCCACCGCGAGCTTGTCGCGGTCGGCCCGGCCCATCAGGCAGAAGTACTCGGGCAGCGCGACAAGTTCCGCGCCGTCGCGGGCGGCCTGCGCGATCAGCCGGTGCGCGGCCGCCAGGTTCGCCTCGACACGCGTCGTCGACACCATCTGCACTGCGGCAATCTTCATGTCCGGCCTCGCTTCAGTTCTTCACCGCCGCATCATCGCCGAACCGGCGCTCGACGCGCTCGACCTTCGGGTCGGCCCACGGCCCGCTGATGTGGAACTCGCGCGTGCCGGCCTCGGTCAGCGGCTTCTTCAGGATCGCCTGCGCGAGGAACGCGCCCAGGCCGATCGCCGGGTTGATGACCGCATAGGCCAGCGCGGCGGTGCCGGCATTGATCTCGGGGACGACGACAACGCGCAGGTCCTGCGTCTCGCGCTCGAGGTCGGCGTTGCCCTCCATCAGCACCAGTGCCTGCACACCGCGCATGCGCAGGTTGTTGGTCACCGCCACGCCCTGGCCGATTTTCACGTCGCCGGTGATGTTGTCGAACGCGAAGCCTTCCTGGAACAGGTCGCGGAAGTCGAGCGACAGGCGCCGTGGCAGCGACTGCAGGCTGAGAACGCCGAGCAACCGCGCCGCGCCCGGCTCGACCTTCAGGAACTGGCCGGCCTCGATGGCCACCCCGACCTGCCCGGTCAGCGTCGGATAGTCGAGCGCGAACGGTGAGCCGGTCCAGCCGATCTGGCCGGTGAGCTGGCCCTTGCCGCCCTTGATCGCCTTGGGCATGCCCAGCCGGTCGAGCAGCGCACCGCTGTCGGCGAGCTGCAGCTTGAAGTCCATCACGGCGCGGCGCGCGCCCGCCTCGCCGCTCGCACCCCAACGGCCATTGGCGACGAGCTGGGCCTCCGGCATCGAGAGGTTGAACTTGCCGAGCTGCCACTCGCGCTCGTCGCCGCGGCGCCGGTTCACGGCCTCGATCTCGAGTCGCCCAAGGTGCTTGCCGCGCAGCTCGAAGTCTTCGACCACCACGTCGAGCGCCGGCACGCTGGACGGCGGCTGGTCGAGCAGCCTGTCGACCTCGTCGGCGTCACTCTTGGGCAGCGCCAGACGCGCAAGCCTTGCATAGACCCGCCCGGCCGCGACACCGCCCCTCGGCGGGCGGTATTCGACGTAGCCATTGAGCTGGTCGGCGTCGAGGTTGGCGCGCCACAGGCCCGCCTCGCGCGACACGCCGGCGGTCAGCCCGGTGAGACGGCGCGAACCGGCGTCGAGCTCCTGCACCCGCAACGCGATCGTGTCCGGCAGGTAACCTGCCGCGCCGCTCGCGCCCTGCACCTGCTGCGCCGCCTCGTCGGCAGGCGGGAGCCCGGCCACCCATGGCCCCCACGCTTCGGTATCCAGCGCCTTCAGGTTGATGTTCGCGGCCACGCCGCGGCTCGGTTGCGGCGTCGGCGCCAGCACCCCGATGCCACCGCGCAGCACTCGCGGCTCGGCCCCCGAAAGATCACGCAGGTACTGGGCCTGCAGCGTGGTGCCGAGCTCGACACGCACGCTGTCGCGCGGCGCCTGTCCCGGGACCGAAGGCTCCAGGCGGGTCTGCAGGCGCAGCGGCAGCACCGTCTCGGCCGCCTTGTTGAAGGGCGCCGGCGCGTCGATCGCGAGCCCGGCCAGGCTGCTCGTGAGATCGATCTGCGGTTGGCCGTGCACGAACTCCAGGCTCATGCGGTAAGCGGCTTGCCCGGTCAGCGCGGCAGCGACCGAGCCGTACGGGCCGCTCTCGGCGGCGCGCTTCAGGCCGCCGGCGCTCAGCGTGCCCTGCCCCGTGAAGCGTGCCGGGCCGGCGCCCTGCATCCCGCCTTCGAAGCTCACCTCGCCGCCCAACACGCGGGCGCGGGCGCCGACCACCGCGAACCCCTGGTCGCTGAAATCGACCCGGCCCACGACGCCCGCAAGAAGCGGGCTCGCCGGCGTGATGCGCAGGTCGTTGTTGGCCAGGCTCAGGCTGCCCTTTGCGCGGGTCGCCTCGACATCGGCCAACGGCACGCCGAGCTTGAGCGTCAGATCGGCGGTGCCGGTGGCGGTGCTGGCGTCGAGCGCGCCGTCGATCCATGACCCGATCGGCGTCGTGTTGACAATGCGCAGCATCTCGACCAGCGGCCCGCGGCCCGCAGCTTCGAGGTTCAGCGTCGAATCCTCGGCCAGGTTGCGGATGCTGCCCTGCACCTTGCTCCACTCGACCGCCCCGGCGCGCGCCCGCGCGTTGCGAATCTCGAGCGAGGTGCGGTCGATGACGAGCTCGCCATTGAGGTCGGTGAGGACCGGCCAGGGCGACGCATAGGCGGCTTGTGCGCCACGCGCCGGAACGCTCGGCACGAACGCGAACTTGGCCCCCTCAACCTGGGCGGTGATGCGGAATTCGCCGCTGTTGCGCGCCTTGTCGTACGGGAAGTCCCACAGGTCGCCCTTGACGCGAAAGCCCACGTGCTTGAGCCGTCCACCCTGGATCGCCTGGTCGAGGTAGTGGCGCACCTCGGGGTCGATGTCGCGCGGCAGGTAGCGCGGCACACGCGTGGCCACGCCACGGCTGAGCTTGCCGTCGAGTTCGATCCGGCCCGGAAAGCGCCCATCCTGGCCCACGCCGCGGCCCGGCCCGGTGCTCCAGGTGGCGTGCAGGTCGCCCTGCGCGTCCGGGTTCGAGAAGTGGGCCTCCTTGACCAGCACGGTGATCTTCGGCGCGGCTGCGGCCTGCTCCAGCGGCGCGCCGCGCACCGCGACCGGCGCCGCATCGACCTTCCATTGCAACTGCGCGCTCAAGCGCTCGAGCGGCACGACCGCCTCGTCGAAAACACCCGGAAGCTCGAGCGCCCCTCCCAGCATGCCGATGCGTGCGCTGCCGCCGGCTTCGGTGGCGTCAAGCTGCAGGTCCGCGTTGCGCAGGCCGGGCCGGCCGATGCTGTTCGGCTCCGCCGAAGCCTTGCCCGCCAGCGACAGCTGGGTGAGCTCGGCCTGGGCGCGGTAGCGGCGCGGCGCATCGAGCGGGCCGTCCCAGCGCGCCGTCAGGCCACGGACCACGCCCTGCGGCTTCAGCTCGGCGAGCAGCCGGCGCAGCGCCGCGCCGAGTGGAATGCGCGACGCAATCTGCGCCATCGGCTCCAGGTCGAGTCGCTGGGCGCTGAATTCGCCACCGGTCGCGGGCTGGCCTTCGCGCTGACGCCAGCTCAGCTTCAGGTCGCCCGCCGGCCAGCGGATCTGGTCGCCTGTGACGAAGCCAAAATGCTGCGCCGAGATCGTCACGCCGTCGATCCCGCGCCGCACCGCCAGGCGGCCTTCGATCTGGGCGAAGCTCAAGGCCTCGACATCGGAGGCCAGGCGCAGTCCGACCTGGTGCAGCGCCAGATCGATGGTCGCCGCCGCCGGCCGGCCCTCTTTCAGCTCGAACCAGCCGCGCAACGCGCCGTTGCCCTCGCTCAGCTCGAACGGCAGCGTGACGTGGCGGCGCAACTCACGCACGTCGGCGCGCGGCAGGCTGACGTAGGCGGTTCCGCTCCAGCGCCGCCAGTCGCCGTGGCGCGCCAGCAGCGGCTGCGTGAAGCGCCCGCTCGCATGAAAGCGATCGCCCCACTCGGGTGGTGGCGTGGCGTCGAGGCGCATCGCGTGCTCGCGCAGGCCATTGCGCACGACCAGCTGCACATCGCCAAGCACGAGCGGCGCGGCCTCGTGCTGCGCATCGGTCCAGCGCAGGCTGCCGCCGCGGATCACGAACTCATGCTGGGCGAAGAACCAGTCGGCGGCCGCGTTCTCGTCACGGCCGGAAGCGCTGAAGTCCAGGCCGGCCACCGAGATTCGCCCGGCCGCGTCGCGCCGCACCTCGAGCTGCGGTGCGTCGATCAACACCTGCTCGAAGCGCAACTCCAGCGCCAGCAGCGAGCGCGCCGAGACCGCCGCAAAGACGTGTGCGAGGCGCAGCGCGGGACGCCCTTGCGGGTCCAGCAATCGAACGTCACGCAACTCGAACGCCGGCACCCAGCCGCCCGAGTGCACCTCGATCGCGCCAATTCGTACCGGAACTCCGAGCGCCGCGCTGGCGCGCGCCTCGATCGGCTGACGCCATTGTTCGATGTGCGGCAGAATCCCCCAATGCAGTGTCAGCCACGCGATCAGCACTAGGCTCCACGCGGTGACGACCAGCCCGAGCAGTGCGCGCGCGATCCAGCGCAGACCGCCCCACCACGGAGCGCGCACGACACGCGGCCCGGCAACTGCGACGTCGGTGACGGGCGGGATCAGAGACATGAAAACATCGGTGCGCCAGCTTATCGGTTCGGCAGAGAGGTGTGTAAAGCGCCGTGAGGCGCAGGCCGGCGCAGGGCAGCCGCTGGCCGGGGAACGCACGGTCCCGCGCCCGGCCTGACAGTTCAATCTAGCACAGACTCTTTTCGAAGCCATGGGTTCCGACGCGTCCCCCAGCCTCCCGATCCACCCGGCCGCAAGCGCGCCGCACGCAAGCGGCGCAAGCGCCGCGCACAGCCGCTTCGTGCAGCGCGTGCGGCGCCGCTACCCCACCGAACTCGAACTGCTGCCGGCGGGTCTACCGACTCGCGCCGCCATCATTGCGCTGATCGAACGGCTGCAAGCCGATGGTCGCGCTCTGGCCAGCGCCATGCGCGTGGCCCGCCAGCTCGTGCTCGAGCGCCTCGCGGTACTCGACATCGAGCACGCGGCCATGCTCGACGACATCACCGGTGCGATGACCGATCTGGCCGAGGCCACGCTGGAGCTGGCACTCGCCCAGGCGCAGGCCGATCAGGACGAGCGCTTCGGCGTGCCGCGCAATGAGGCGGGCGGGCGCATCGACTTCTGGATCGTCGGCATGGGCAAGCTCGGCGGGCGCGAGCTCAACGTGTCGTCCGACATCGACCTGATCTACGTTTACGAAGAAAGCGGCCAGACCGACGGTGCGGCGTCGATCAGCGCGCACGAATACTTCTCGCACGTCGCGAAAAGCCTGTACAGCCTGATCGGCGACACGACCGAAGACGGTTTCGTGTTCCGCGTCGATCTGGCCTTGCGCCCGAACGGCAACTCCGGCCCGCCCTGCGTGAGCCTGGCAATGCTCGAGGAATACCTGCAGGTGCAGGGTCGTGAGTGGGAACGCTTTGCCTGGCTTAAGAGCCGCGTCGTCGCGCCCGCGCTCAGCGCGCGCAGCGGCCGCGCCCAGCCGCTGCGCGCGCTCGTCACGGCGTTCGTCTACCGCCGCTACCTCGATTACGGTGTGTTCGAAGGGCTGCGCCAGTTGCACGCCAAGGTACGCGAATAGGCGCAACGCCGCGCCGCCGGACGGCCCGAGCGCGCCAACGACGTGAAGCTCTCGCGCGGTGGCATCCGCGAGATCGAGTTCATCGTGCAGTTGCTGCTGGTGGCGCGCGGCGGGCAGTTCCCCGAGATCCGCACACCTCGACCCTGAAAGCGCTCACCAAGCTCACCGCCGGCGGGTTGATGAAACCGGCCAACGCCGAGCGGCTGGCGCAGGCCTACGAGTTCCTGCGCCGCGTCGAGCACCGCATCCAGTACCTCGACGACCAGCAGACCCATTTGCTGCCAACCCGCGACGGCGATCTCGACTGGCTCGCCCGCAGCCTCGGATTGACCTGCCGGCGCGAGGACGGCGAGGCCTGCGAGCTGCTCGACCGGCTCTGCGAAACGCGCGAGTTCGTCGCCACCGAGTTCGATGCGCTGTTGCACGACGGGCGCTCGGCCACGCCCGCCGGCAACGGCACAGGCGGCTGCAAGACTTGCGGCACGGCGCTGCAGCCGGTGGACAGCGAGGCCTTCCTCGAAAGCCTGCCCGAGGAGCTCGCGGCGCGGGTGCGGCCGCTGGCCCAGCAACCCAAGATCGGCATGCTGCGCGATGCGAGCAAGC
>JBDSBD010000061.1:0-6592 GCA_039921765.1 Burkholderiaceae bacterium | reverse complement strand
CGGCTATAATGCGCGGCTGTTCCTCGATAGCTCAGTTGGTAGAGCGCCGGACTGTTAATCCGTAGGTCCCTGGTTCGAGCCCAGGTCGGGGAGCCAAGAAATACCAGAGTCAGCAGGTTAGCGCCTGCTGACTTTTTTGTTTCCTACTCGGCACTGGTGCCAGTCTGGTGCCAGTTTTGAGGCGGATGCGCGTGGCCTGCGGTGGACGATTCAGTGTTGCGGCAACGACACGTGGGTTGGGTGCGCGTGCGCCCTGTCGAACCAGTTCGGCGAACGATCGAATAGCGGCGCCGCGGAGGCCGCGATGAATTTCCGCCGGAAATCATCGCCGCACCAACCGTAGCGCTCGGCTAGATTTGACACACCGGGAAACGGCCGGCACACAAGCTGTGGCAATTCGATCGTGAGGTGGCGTATGCAACGAGAGCCTGCTGATGTTGGCCAAGCCAGCACCGATGAGGCCCGTCTTTTGTTGCGCCTGGCGTCTGTTGTACACATAACGGGCCTATAGCTTCGGCCCACAAATAGATTTAACTCTCATCGTTTTGTCTGATCTGAGCTTGCATGGAAAAAGACGATGCAAGAAAGCTGAGCGCGGCCGAGCAACACGAGAGGCGGCGGCAAGTCATTCGAGCCCATAAGCGAGGGCGGACTCGGTCGCAGATAGCGGTCGACGTCGGGTTGAGCTACACGGCCGTGAGCAAGACGATTGCTCGGTATGAGGAGCTTGGCATGGCCGCTCTGGCGCCGCGCACCCGGGGCCGGCGCAGCGGGGAAGACCGAGTCTTGACGCCAGCGCAGGAAGAGGCGATCCAGCGCACCATCTGCGACAAGCGCCCCGAGCAGTTGAAGATGGGCTTCGCACTGTGGAGTCGTGCGGCGGTCATGCAGCTCATCGAACGCGAGTTCGGCATCGAGCTGCACGTGCGCTCAGTGGGCAAGTACCTCGCGCGCTGGGGCTTCACGCCACAAAAGCCGATCAAACGCGCCTACGAACAGTCGCCCGCGGCGGTTCAGGACTGGCTGGACAACCGCTACCCCGACATTGCCAAACGCGCCAGGCACGAGGGCGCTGAGGTGCATTGGGGTGACGAGACCGCGCTCGTCAACACCGACGTTCGGGGCCGCAGCTTTGCGCCCAGGGGCAAGACACCGGTTGCGATGGCCGTGGGCGGGACGCGCCAGAAGCTCTCGATGATCGCCAGCGTGACCAACCAGGGCAAGGCGCGCTGGATGATCATCGATGGCGCGTTCAATCATGAAAAGCTCATCGAGTTCTTCGAGTCTCTCGTCAAGGACGCGGGCAAGAAGATCTTCCTCATCCTGGACAACCTCGGGGTGCATCACTGCAAGCCGGTGAAGGCCTGGCTGGCCGAGAACAAGGACAAGATGGAGGTCTTTTACTTGCCCAGCTACAGCCCCGAGCTCAACCCCGAAGAGCGCCTCAACGCCGACCTCAAGCACGTCATTCGCGCAAAGGTGCCTGTGCGTACAAAACCAAGACTCCAGGCCGCCGCGGTTGATCACATGAACACCATCGCCAACAGCCCCGAGCGCGTCAAGGCCTACTTCCAGGACGCCTTCGTCAAGTACGCCGCATGAGACTGTTTGCGGGCCGGATCAAATAATCGGCCAGAGGTGTTGGCAAGACTTTAGACCCCCCGAATGGGGGGGCTGCCTGTTCGCAGCGCAGACGGCGTGCCCGCAAGCCGGGGCTCTGCATCACTGCCTCTGCAAGGTCGAGATCAGCGGGCACGACACAGTGCCGCGGCTGGTGCGGCACTCGCGAACCAGCGCGGCCAGGACCTTCTCGATACGCCGCAGGTCCGCCAGCTTCCCGCGCACGTCTGTGAGCTTCAACTCAGCGAGATGGCGCGCATCGTCGCAATGCGTTCCGTCATCCAGGGTCAACAGGCCCGCCACTTCGTCGAGGCTGAAGCCCAGGCGCTGCGCCGCCTTCACAAAGCGCACGCGTGCGATATCGGCGTGTCCATAGCGACGGATGCTGCCGTAGGGCTTGTCGGGTTCGCTCAGCAAGCCCTTTCGTTGATAGAAGCGCAGTGTCTCGACGCTGACCCCGGCTTCCTTGGCGAACGTGCCGATGGTCAGGCCGTTGAGGGTGATTTCCATGCTGCGTGACTCCGTATCCAAGTACGGCAATGAGCTTAGGAGATGGACACCCGCCACGCAAGCGCAGGGGTCAGCAGGCAGGCAGGCTGGACCGGACCGGGTGCAGTGGGTCGCGCGTCCGGGGAGCGAACTGGCGAACAGGCGCGCCGCACCGGTCGCAAACACGGCGGTGACTGACGTCACTGCCGGGCGCTGGCGAACCCCGTAGCGTGGTGCTGCGCTGACGAGTCGGCGCCAGCGCGTCATCGGGCACATTCGCCTTGCGGTTCGCATGGATGCGGCGCTTGACACCGTACTTGAGTACGGAAGCAGACTGAATCCCATGCTCTCGAATCCCGAAGGAGACAACGCATGAATGAGAAAGCCGACGGAGGTGGCGCCCTCTTCACCGGCGGTCTGGCCGCAATCCTCGCCTCGACCTGTTGCCTGGGCCCCTTGGTGCTGGTCACGCTCGGATTCAGCGGAGCCTGGATCGGCAATCTGACGGTCCTGGAACCGTACCGCCCGATCTTCATCGGCGCGGCCTTGATCGCCATGTACTTTGCGTATCGCCGCATCTTCAGGTCGGCGCAGGACTGCAAGCCGGGCGAGGTGTGCGCGATCCCCCGGGTGCGCCGCACCTACAAGGTCATCTTCTGGGTCGTCGTTGCACTGGTGCTTGTCGCGCTCGGGTTTCCTTACGTCCTTCCCTTGTTCTACTGACAGGAGTTCACCATGAAGAAACTGTTCGCCACCATCGTTTTCGCGGCCATCACGGCCCCGGGCTGGGCCGCGACTCAGACCGTCACGTTGGCCGTGCCTGGCATGACCTGCGCGGCCTGTCCGATCACCGTCAAGCATGCGATCTCCAAGGTCGATGGGGTGAACAAGGTTGACGTGATCATCGACAAACGTGAAGCTGTCGTGACCTTCGACGATGCGAAGGCCAACGTGCACAAACTGACGCTGGCGACCAAGAACGCCGGATATCCGTCCAGCGTGGTGGACTAGACCGTGCCGAAGGACTCGATCTTGCTCAAGCTGGGCATCGGCGGAACCCTCATCGCGGCCTTGTGCTGCTTCACTCCCGTCCTGGTCATCCTGCTGGGTGTCGTCGGGCTGGGCGCACTCGCGGGGTACCTGGACTACGTGCTGCTGCCGGCGCTGGTGCTGTTCGTCGGGATCACGATCTACGCCGTGCAAAGGCGGCTGCGGACACCGGCCTGCCGCACCCCAGGCCACTCAGGAAAATGACAGTGCTCAACTTGAATGTCGAAGCAATGACTTGCGACAGCTGTGCCACGCACGTGAGGCAGGCATTGGAAAAGGGGCCTGGCGTGCGCTCGGCCGAGGTGTCGTACGCCGGTGGCACTGCGCAACTTGCCGTGGCGGGCGACACGCCCGTGGCGGCCCGCACGGCTGCGATGGCCTCGCTCGGTGACCGCGCCGCGCCGGCCGACGCAGGCACCCCGTCGCAGAGCACAACCCGGCTGGACAGCGCACTGGGCCGGGTGGGCAGCAGTCCCACGGCGGGGGGCAAGGCGGAAGAGTTGCACGTTGCGGTCATCGGCAGTGGCGGCGGCGCGATGGCGGCGGCGCTGAAGGCGGCCGAGCAGGGCGCCCGGGTCACGCTCATCGAACGCGGCGTGATCGGCGGTACCTGCGTCAACTTCGGCTGCGTACCGTCCAAGATCATGATCCGTGCCGCCCATGTCGCGCAACTGCGGCGCGCGAGCCCATTCGACGCCGGCGTCGCCGCGTCGCGGCCGGCCATCGACCGCGGCAAATTGCTGGCTCAGCAACAGGCCCGCGTCGACGAGTTGCGCCATGTCAAGTACGAGAACATCCTGGACGGCATACCGACCATCAACGTGCTGCACGGTGAGGCGCGCTTCAAGAGCGTCGGCAGCCTGGTCGTGGGCCTGAACGACGGCAGCGAACGCGAGCTGCCATTCGATCGCTGCCTGATTGCGACCGGCGCCAGCGCGGCCGTGCCGCCGATTCCAGGTCTGAAGGACACGCCGTTCTGGACCTCGACCGAAGCGCTCGTCAGCGAGACCATTCCGCCGCGGCTGGCCGTCATCGGCTCGTCGGTGGTGGCGCTGGAGCTGGCGCAGGCCTTCGCCCGCCTGGGCAGCCACGTGACCGTGCTGGCGCGCAGCACCTTGTTCTTGCGCGAGGACCCCGCCATCGGCGAGGCGATCACGGCGGCGTTCCGTGCCGAAGGCATCGACGTGCTCGAGCACACCCAGGCCAGCCAGGTCACCCACGCGCACGGGGAATTCGTGCTCGCGACGGAGGGCGGCGAAGTTCGCGCCGAGCAGTTGCTGGTTGCCACGGGTCGCGTACCGAACACGCGCACGCTCGGGCTCGATGTCGCGGGCGTCGAGATCGACAAGCAGGGCGCCATCGTGGTGGACGCCGGCATGCGGACCTCGCGTGTGAACATCTTTGCCGCGGGTGATTGCACCGACCAGCCGCAGTTCGTCTACGTTGCGGCGGCCGCCGGCACGCGCGCGGCGATCAACATGACCGGCGGCGACGCCGCGCTCGACCTGAGTGCCATGCCTGCGGTCGTCTTCACCGAGCCCCAGGTGGCCACGGTGGGCTTGAGCGAGGCCGCGGCCCACCTGCAGGGCCTCACGACCGACAGCCGCACGCTGAGCCTGGACAACGTGCCGCGCGCGCTGGTCAATTTTGACACCCGCGGCTTCATCAAGCTGGTGGTCGAAGTGGACAGCGGCCGGTTGCTGGGCGTGCAGGCTGTTGCCCAGGAAGCCGGCGAGCTGATCCAGACCGCGGTGCTGGCCATCCAGGCGCGCATGACCGTGCAGGATCTGGCCAACCAGTTGTTCCCCTACCTGACCATGGTCGAGGGGCTCAAGCTCTGTGCCCAGACCTTCACCAAGGACGTGAAACAGCTGTCTTGCTGCGCCGGCTGACCGAAAGGACAAGCCGATGATGGACATGGGAAACATGGGTGGCCTGGGCTGAGCTGGCTGTTCATCGCGGCCGGACCGGTCCTCGGCGCCCTGGCGCTGGCGTACGTTCTGCGCAAGCCCGGTCAGCGCAAGCCGGGTTGTCGTCGCAACTGAAACAGGCTCAAGCCACGGTGCACCCGGTCCGCACCCACGTCACGTCTGGCCTGATCCGCCCAGGCGCGACGGCGCTCAAGGCGACTCAATGAGATTCAACCCGCATCCGTTGCGGCGAGTGGCGCACCCGTGACCTCGATCTGAAGGACAAGCTTGGTGCAGTGAGCCTGGGTGCGGCTTGCCGATAATGGACGGATGCTGTACCTGCTCTCACCCGCCAAGACACTCGACTACGAAACCCCGGTGCCCGACGAAGTGACCGCACTCGCAAGCCGGCCGCGCTTCGTGTCACGCGCAGCCGAACTGATCTCGGTACTGCGCGATCACGATGCCGCTGGTATCGCTGCGCTGATGAATCTCTCCGATCCGTTGGCGGCCCTGAACGTGCGGCGCTATGCGGCCTGGTCGACGCGATTCACCGCGAAGAACAGCAAGCCTGCGGTGCTGGCGTTCGATGGCGACGTGTATGCGGGGCTTGACGCCACGAGCCTGGGCAGCGCCGATCTGGCCTGGGCGCAACAACATGTGGCAATCCTGAGCGGCTTGTATGGCGTGCTGCGCCCGCTTGACCGGCTGCAGCCGTATCGCCTGGAGATGGGCACGCGGCTCGCCAACGCGCGGGGCAAGGATTTGTATGCGTTCTGGCGTGACACGATCGCCGAGGATCTGAACGCACGCCTCGCGGTCGATGCGTCACCGGTGGTCGTGAACCTGGCCTCGCAGGAGTACTTCCGCGTGGTCGAACGGAAGTTGCTGAAGGCGCGCGTGGTCGACTGCGTGTTCGAAGACTGGAAGGGCGGGCGCTACAAGGTCATCAGCTTCTTTGCCAAACGCGCGCGCGGCCTGATGGCGCGGCATGCGATCGAGCGGCGCATCGCCACGCCGGATGGATTGAAGTGCTTTGCCCGAGACGGCTATCGATTCGACGCCACGGCCTCGGAGCCGCAACGCCTGGTGTTCCGGCGCCGCGCGGCCCGAACATGAGCCGGCGATGAACGCTCACAACAAGCCGAGTGGGGCGGGCACGGCCATTGGCAAGTGCCGTGATGGCGGAGTGATGACGTGATCGATCAGGATGGGTCGAGCCTTGACCGGATCCACCTACAGGCCAGGCGCTGCGGGCCTGACCACAGGGTGCCGGCTGGATCCGTTCGAGACTTCTTCGGTTGGCGGCACCGTTTCAAGGCGATGGAAGGTTTATGTGGAACCCGCTCGGCTTTCACACCGGCCGCGACGGACACCGCGGAGCAACCGGGCAAGCGCATCGTCATGGTGGATGGGCAACAATGCGCGCGTCTCGTGATCCGATACGGCCTCGGATGCCGGATCGAAGCGACGATCGCCAACCAGCAGCTTGACGAGGAATTCTTCGAGTGATCGGGGCCAAC
>JBDSBD010000060.1:0-2622 GCA_039921765.1 Burkholderiaceae bacterium | reverse complement strand
GACGTGCATTTCTGCTTCGCCTTCGTGCACGACCCCGGCACCTTCCATTCGCACAAGAAGATCGTGCTGCCGACCGACATCAAGGACATGAAGATCCGCCCGGCCACCAGCACCATCGGCCAGCTCGTCACCTCGCTCGGAGGCACGAACGTGCAGGCCTCGGCACCGGCGGCGCGCGACGCGCTGGCGCGTGGCGTCGCCGATGCGATCACCTTCCCCTGGGGCTCCATCGTGCTGTTCGGCATCGACAAGGTGGTGAACTTCCACATGGACGCGGCGCTGTACACGACGCCGTTCGTCTGGGTCATGAACAAGGCCAAGTACGAATCGATGTCGGCGTCGCAGAAGAAGGTGATCGACGACCATTGCACCACCGAGTGGGCCGAGAAGGTGGCATCGCCCTGGGCCGACTTCGAATACGCCGGGCGTGCCAAGATCGCCGCCGAGCCGGGGCACGAAATCTACAAGTTGACGCCGGCCCAGCTCGACGCCTGGCACAAGGCGGTCGTGCCGGCCGAGGTCGAATGGGCCAACAGCGTGAAGAAGCTTGGCTACGACCCGAAGGCGGTCATGGACTCGCTCAAGCAGGAACTCGTCAAGCACAAGGCCGCGCTGTAACGGGCGCGCCGATGTCGAAGCAGGGTGTCTGGCCATCGAGGCCGACCATCGACGGGGAGCAACGGCCATGAAGCGCAACTTCATGGACCGCAGCATCGACACGATCGAATGGCTGGCGGCGCTGTTCATCGGCATCGTCGCGGCCGACATCTTCATCGCCGTGGTGCTGCGCAAGTTCTTCAACGCATCGATCCCCGACAGCTACGACCTCGGCAAACTGCTGCTCGGCACGCTGATCTTCTGGGGCATCGCGGCGACGAGTTATCGCGGCACCCACATCACGGTCGATCTGCTGTGGAGCAGCGCCAGCACGCGCTGGAAGCGCTACATCGATGTCTTCGCCACGCTGGTGCTGCTGTTCGTCGTCGCGGTCCACACCTACACGATCTTCGACAAGGTGCGCGGCACCTACCACGACCACGTGCAGACCTTCGATCTGAACCTGCCGATCTGGCCGCTCTACGCGCTCGCCTGGGCCGGCGACGCCGCCGCCGTGCTGCTGATCGCGATCCGGACCTGGCAGCTGATCTTCCGGCCCGAACTGCTCGAAGAACCCGCGCTTGCGGAGGACGCCGCATGAGCTCGAACCCATGAGGCCGGACGCGACTCGGCCCGGCTGGCCAGGGGGCAGCCGATGAGCAACGACACGGTGGCCCTGATCGGCTTCATTGCGCTCTTCCTGTTGATGATCCTGCGGGTGCCGGTCGGCATGGCGATGGGCCTGGTGGGAGTGACCGGCTACAGCTACATCGTCGGCGCCGGCCCGGCGCTCAAGCTGGTCAGCCTCACGTCGATGCGCACCGTCACCGACTACACCTTCGGCGTGATTCCGATGTTCCTGCTGATGGGCGCGCTCGTCTCCGTCTCGGGCCTGTCCAAGGAAATGTTCCGGGCCGCGGATGCGTTCATCGGCCATCTGCGAGGCGGCCTGGGGATTGCGACCATCATCGCCTGCGGCGGCTTCGCGGCGATCTGCGGCTCATCGGTCGCGACCGCGGCGACGTTTTCGGTGGTGGCCTATCCGGAAATGCGGCGCTTCGGTTATCCGCAGGCGTTTTCGGCCGGCGTGATCGCAGCCGGCGGCACGCTCGGCGCGATGCTGCCGCCGTCGACCGTGCTCGTCGTCTACGCGATCCTCACCCAACAGGACATCGGCAAGCTCTTCATGGCCGGCATCCTGCCCGGTTTGCTGGCGATGGGGATGTACGTGTTGACCATCAACATCATCGTCAAGCTCAAGCCCCATCTGCTGCCCGCCGGCCAGGCCAAGCCCTGGAACGAGCGTGCTCGGGCGCTCAGGCTCGTGTGGGCCCCGCTCGCCCTCTTCGTCTTCGTGATCGGGGGCCTGTACGGCGGGGTTTTCACCCCGACCGAAGCCGGTGGCGTCGGCGCCGGCGGCGCCTACATCCTGGGTGTGCTGCGCGGCAAGCTGAACCGCAAGAACACCCGCCAGGCCCTGCTGCAGGCCACCCGCACCACGGCCGCGGTGTTCACGGTGCTGATCGGTGCGCTGCTGTTCGGCTACTTCCTGACGATCACGCAGACGCCGCAGAAGCTGACCGAGTTCCTGACCGCGCTGGGCATCGGGCGCTACGGCGTGCTCGCGCTGATGATGGTGATGTTCCTGATCCTGGGCAGCCTGATGGACGCGATGGCGATGATCATCCTGACGGTGCCGATCGTCTTCCCGGTCATCACCGCGATGGGGTTCGATCCGATCTGGTTCGGCATCATCATCGTGATGACGGTGGAGCTCGGGCTGATCCATCCACCGGTGGGGATGAACGTCTTCGTCATCAAGAGCGTGGTGAAGGACGTCAGCTTCACCACCATCTTCAAGGGCGTGCTGCCCTTCATCGCCACCGACATCCTGCGGCTGGTGATCCTGATCGCCTTCCCGGTGATCGCGCTGTGGCTGCCATCGAGAATGGGATGAGCAAAGAGATCATCTCCACCCAGAAGGTCGAATTCGGCGACTGCGACCCGGCGCGCATCGTCTGGTTT
>JBDSBD010000059.1:0-3581 GCA_039921765.1 Burkholderiaceae bacterium | reverse complement strand
GTGGCCAACATCTGGCTGTTCTTCTACACGCCGCAGTACGGCCTGCTCGAACAGATCACCGGGGCCCTGGGCCTGCCGTCGCACAACTGGCTTGGCGATCCGGACACCGCGCTGGCCTGCGTGACCGCGGTGGCGGTGTGGAAGGAAGCGGGCGTCTTCATGATCTTCTATCTGGCGGCGCTGCAAACGCTCAACCCGAGCCTGCGCGAGGCGGCGTCGATCGAGGGCGCGTCGCGCTGGTATTTCTTCCGCCGCATCCAGTGGCCCTTGCTGATGCCGACCACGCTGTTCGTGCTCGTCAACGCGGTGATCAACGCGTTTCGCATGGTCGATCATCTGTTCGTGCTGACGCGCGGCGGCCCGGACAACGCCTCGACCCTGCTGCTGTACCGCCTGTACGAGGTCGGCTTCCAGTTCTGGGACACCGGCTACGCGGCGGCGATGACGGTCGTGCTGGTGGTCGTGCTCTGTGGTGCCGCGCTGGCGCAGTTCTTCGTGCTCGACAAGCGCGTCCATTACCAGTGAAAGTGCAGCTCGCGCCGCGGCCCGACCGCCTGGCCTACAACGAACCCGGCTGGCTCGACACCGTCGCGGCCTGGCTGCTTGCGCTGCTGTGGATCCTGCCGCTGGCCTATGCCGTGTGGACTGCGTTTCACCCGAGCGAGTACTCGACCCGCTTCGTTCTCGACGCGCCGCTCACACTCGACAACTTCCGGCGTGCCTGGGCCGCCGCGCCGTTTGCGCGCTACTTCTTCAACACCACCGTGCTGGTGTTCATGATCCTGGCGCTGCAACTGGTGCTGGGCACGCTCGCGGCGTATGCCTTCGCGCGCTACGAGTTCCGCGGCAAGCAGGTCGCCTTCGCCCTGGTGCTGGTGCAGTTGATGGTGATGCCCGACATCCTGATCGTCGAGAACTACAAGACCATGGCCCAGCTCGGCCTGGTCGACACGCTGGTCGCGATCGGGCTGCCGTACTTTGCGTCGGCCTTCGCGATCTTCCTGTTGCGCCAGACCTTCATGGGCATCCCGAAGGAGCTCGACGAGGCCGCGCGCGTCGAAGGTGCGAGCGGCCTGCAAACCCTGTGGCGCGTCTACGTGCCGCTGGCCAAACCGGTCTACACCGCGTTTGCGCTGGTCTCGATCAGCTTCCACTGGAACAATTTCCTGTGGCCGCTCGTCATCACCAACAGTGTCGAATCGCGGCCGCTGACAGTCGGGCTGCAGGTCTTCAGCTCGGTCGACCAGGGCATCGACTGGTCCATCATCACCGCCGCGACGCTGATGACCTCGGCGCCGCTGTTGATCGGCTTCCTGCTGTTCCAGCGTCAGTTCGTGCAGAGCTTCATGCGCGCCGGCATCAAGTGAAGGGGCCTCGGCGATGAAGCTCGTGACCTGGAACACCCAGTGGTGCTGCGGCATGGACGGCGTGGCGAGCCCGCGACGCATCGTCGAGCAGGCCCGTGCGCTGGCCGACTTCGACGTGCTCTGCCTGCAGGAGATCGCCCAGGGCTATGGCGAGATGCCGGGTTCGCCCGGCGACCAGCCGGCCGAGCTGGCGGCGCTGCTGCCCGGCTTCCAGCTTTTCTTCGGCGCCGCGGTCGAGGAACTCGCGACCTCCGGGCAACGCCAGCGCTTCGGCAATCTGATCGCTACCCGACTGCCGGTGCTGCAGGTGCAGCACCACACCCTCCCCTGGCCTGCCGACGCCGGCGTGCGCAGCATGCCGCGCATGGCCACGGTGGTCACGCTGCGAGATCCGGCTCTGGGCATGCTGCGCGTGATGACGACGCACCTCGAGTACTACTCCGGCGTTCAGCGCATGGCACAGGCACGTGCGTTGCGGGCCCTGCACATCGAGGCCTGTGCGCACGCCACCGCACCGCCAGCGCAAGATTCCTCGAACTCACCGTTCCAGAGCAAGCCGCACACCGCCCAGGCGATCCTGTGCGGTGACTTCAATCTCGGGCCGGACGAGCCCGAATATGCGGTGATCCAGGAGCCCTTCGAGGGCGCGCCGGCCGCTGCGCAAGCCGCACCGGCGCCCGACGCGGGCGTGCCACCCGCGGTCGACCCGGTGACTCGGCGTCTGCAAGACGCCTGGCCGCTGGTGCACGGCCGCGCGGCGCATGCACCGACCTTCCGCCTGTTCGACCGCACCTACGGGCCCGAGCCGGTGGCCTGCGACTTCGTGTTCGTCAGCGACACCCTGGCGCCGCGCGTGCGCCGCATCGAGATCGATCCGGCCACGCAGGCCTCTGACCACCAGCCGGTGTGGGTCGAACTGGGCTGAGGCGAAATCGCTTTCAACCGCATCAGATCAACGAGCAGCGCGAGAGCGCGCTGCCGTGCGGCGGAGAGTGGAGGCTGGAGCGCGATCGGGGCGTCGTGGCGGTTCGGCCGTTGCCAAGCACCGAGTGGCCGGCGCAGCGAAGAGGAGGTCGGGCGCAGCCCGACCGGAGGACGTTCGCGGCGTTGGGCGCCCGCCGGCCTTGGCTCGTGCCAGCCGGTTCACGCGTCGCGGCAGGCGCTCCGAACGCCGCGGACCCTTGATAGGGCGATCAGGGCGCCTTGGGGATGGCCAGGCCCGCCACGACCGCCGGGCGCGCAAGAAACGCGTCCAGCGCCCGGATGACCTGCGGGAAGTCCTGGATTCCCACCAACTCTCCCGCCTCGTAGAAGCCGATCAGGTTGCGCACCCAGGGGAAGGTCGCGATGTCGGCGATCGTATAGGCCTCGACCATGATCCAGTCGCGGCCCGCGAGCCGCTGGTCGAGCACGCGAAGCAGGCGCCTGGCCTCCGCCACATAGCGCTCGCGCGGACGTTTGTCCTCGAAGTCCTTGCCGGCAAACTTGTTGAAGAATCCCACCTGGCCGAACATCGGCCCGATGCCGCCCATCTGGAACATCAGCCACTGGATCGTCTCATAGCGCTCGGCCGCGTCTTGCGGTACGAGCAGCCCGGTCTTCTCGGCCAGGTAGATCAGGATCGCGCCGGATTCGAAGAGCGCCAACGGCTTGCCGCCAGGGCCGTTCGGATCGAGGATGGCCGGGATCTTGTTGTTCGGATTGAGCGACAGGAAGGCCGGCGATTTCTGGTCCTTGGTCGCGAAATCGACGCGGTGCGGCTCGTAGGGCAGGCCCGTCTCCTCGAGCATGATCGAGACCTTGACGCCGTTGGGGGTCGGCAACGAATAGAGCTGCAGGCGATCCGGATGCAGCGCCGGCCATTTTTGCGTGATCGGGAAGACAGACAGGTCGGTCATTCGCACAAGGCTCCTTGGGGGTGGGGACAAAAAAAAGCCGCGCAACAACGCGGCGTTCGGATTGGAAAATGAAGGACGTTCAGCGTTCGACCGTCAGCGCCACGCCCATGCCGCCGCCGATGCACAGCGAGGCGATGCCCTTCTTGGCGTTGCGGCGCTGCATCTCGTACAGCAAGGTCACCAGGATGCGGCAGCCGCTTGCCCCGATCGGATGGCCGAGTGCGATCGCGCCGCCGTTGACGTTGACCTTGGTCGTGTCCCAGCCCATCTCGTTGTTGACGGCGCAGGCCTGCGCCGCGAACGCCTCGTTGATCTC
>JBDSBD010000058.1:0-9760 GCA_039921765.1 Burkholderiaceae bacterium | reverse complement strand
TCGAGGCGAGCTTTCCGTTCTTCCTGCGCAAGCGTGCGCCGGTTTCGGGGGTGCAAAGCCTGCTCGAATACCAGGGCCGCTGTATCGGCGAAGCGCGGCACGGCCAGGTCGCGGTATGGGCGGAGGTCGTGGTGCCGGTCAAGTCGCTGTGCCCATGCTCCAAGGAAATTTCCGACTACGGCGCGCACAATCAGCGCTCGCACGTGACGATCCGGGTCGAACTCGGCGGCGACGAGATCCCCTGGCCCGAGCTCGTGCGCTTCGCCGAGGACTCGGCCTCCAGCGAGCTCTGGTCCATGCTCAAGCGCGCCGATGAGAAGTGGGTCACCGAGCACGCCTACGAGAATCCCAAGTTCGTCGAGGACCTGGTGCGCGACGTGGCGCTGCGCCTGAACGCCGACGCCCGCGTCGGGCGTTACAGCGTGGATGTGGAAAACTTCGAGTCGATTCACGCCCACTCGGCGTATGCCCGGATCGAGCGGGTTTAGAAGCAGGCCTGCGCGCATGACAACGCGCTGAAACTCCGGAGCCTTCGCAGACCCCAGACCCCAGACGCCAGACCGCAGACCGACCGTGAACGGAAACCTCGCGTGCCGCGTGCCGCTCGATGCGGGTGAGCGAGCCGGCGACCCTCGCCACGCGTGCCTCACCTGAGAACCTCGCATGCTCTCCATCGAATCGCTCTCGAAGATCCTCGAGCCGCTGTTCCCGGGGCTCATGGGGGTGCGCATCAATGAGATGACGCCCGAGCGCGTCGTCGCCGAACTCGCCGTTCGTCCCGATCTGTGCACCGTCGGCGGCATCCTGCACGGTGGGGCCTGCATGGCGTTTGCCGACACCCTCGGGGCGGTCGGCACGGTGCTGAACCTGGCGCCGGAAAAGCGCACGACGACGACCGACTCGAGCACGAAGTTCATCGGCGCCGCGCGCGTGAACACCACCGTCACGGCGGAGTGCGTGGCGCTGCACCGCGGCCGAACCACGATGGTGTGGCAGACGACGATCCGGTCTGCGGATGGCAAGCTGTGCGCGGTCGTCACGCAGACCCAGCTTGTGCTGGATGCTTGAGCGGTACGGGAGCGCTGCCGGACGTTGAACCTGGCCGGGGCGGAGCGGGCGGCGGATCGGCTCGTCAGGCCGCCTCGGCCAGGCTCAACCCCAGCACGGAAGCATCGCCGTGGCCTTGACGCAGGATCAGCGGCGGGTCGACGGTGAGGTCGATCACCGTGGTCGGTTGCATCGAGCAGGCACCGGCGTCGACCACCGCATGGATCTGCTTCTCGAAGCGTGCGCGGATCTCCTGTGGATCGTTCATCGGTTCGGTTTCGCCCGGTGCGATCAGCGTGGTGGCGAGCAGCGGCTGGCCGAACTGCTCGAGCAGCGCCTGCGCCACCGCGTGGTCGGGAACGCGCAGCCCGATGGTGCGCCGCGACGGGTGCGACAGGCGACGCGGCACTTCCTTGGTGGCCTCGAGGATGAAGGTGAACGGGCCCAGCATGCCAAGCTTGAGGAGCCGGAACTGGCGGTTGTCGACGCGCGCGTAGCTGGCGAGTTCGCTCAGGTCGCGGCACAGCAGGGTCAGATGGTGCTTGTCGTCAACCTGCCGGACACGCCGCAGCGCCTCGGCGGCAGCCTTGTCGTCGAGACGGCAGACCAGCGCGTAGCTCGAGTTGGTCGGGATCGCGGCGATGCCGCCGCCCTGCAGGATCTGCGCCGCCTGCTTCAGGAGGCGCGGTTGCGGGTTCTGGGGGTGAACTTCAAAGTACTGCGACATGTCGACATTGTCGATCCTGCGCCGCACTGCCGCGCGAACACCCGCGCACGATTCAATCCGCGATCGTGCCGGCGACCGCCACCGGATCGCGGAAGCGGCTCGCGGCCGCGGCGCGCACGTTCAGCCAGGCACTGGCCGCGCCGCACGCGGTGATCACTCCCATGCCGATCCAGGCCCAGGCGTCGGGCACGTGACGAAACACCAGCCACGCCACCGCCACCGCGAAGGCGATCTGCACGTAGGTGAACGGCATCAGGATCGCCGTGGGCGCCAGGCCGAATGCGAAGATCAGCAGCAGGTGCCCGGCGGTGGCGCAGGCGCCGATCGCGAGCAACAGCAACCATTGCGAAGCCGGTGTGCCATGCAGCGCGCCCAGCATCTCGGCTCCGCCGAGTGGCAGCAGCGGTGTCAGGATCAGCGCCCCGCCCAGGCCGGTGTAGAAGTTGGTGGTGTAGGGGCTCTCGAGTGCCGCGAGCTTGCTCGTGAGCGCCTGGAACGCGCCGTAGCACAGCGCCATCGCGAGCGGGAAGATCGCGACCCAGCCGAACACGCCGCTGCCGGGCCGGATCACGATCAGGGCGCCGGCAAAGCCGCCCCACACCAGGGCCCAGCGCAGCTTCGACACCGGCTCGTGCAGCACCCAGGCGGCCAGCAGCGTGACGACCACCGGCGCAAGCATGCCCAGCGCGGTGAACTCCGCAACCGGCATCAACTGCAGGCCGAAGAACCCCATGGCGCTGGTGAGCAGCAACAGCGCGGCGCGGGTCGCCTGGAAGCGCGGGTGGGCGCAGCGAAATCCCACCCCGCCGCGGTACGCAAGCCACACCGCCATCGCGACCGCCTGAAAGACGTAGCGTGCCCACAGCAGCAACAGCACCGGCAGCGTCGCGCCGAGGTATTTGATGGTGGTGTCGGAGACGGCGAAACAGGCGCCCATCAACAGCACCAGGCCGATCCCGAGACCGGGACGCGGGCCGGCAGTCACACCGGCAGGGCGGCTGGCTTCACGCGGTGCGCTGGATGCGCGTCCCGAGCGCGCTCCACACCGGCGTGAGCCGGGGCGGCAGCGGCGGCAGCGCGCCGAGGTCGACGTGGCTCTCGGTCGGGCTGTGAAAATCGCTGCCGCGCGAGGCGAGCAACTCGAACTCGAGCGCGGTGTCGGCGTAGCGCAGCGCCTCGGCCGCGCTGTGGCTGCCGGTCATGACCTCGACGCCGCGCCCGCCGTGCGCCTTGAACTCGGTGAACAGTGCGTACTCGGTGTTGGCGCTGAACTTGTAGCGTGCCGGGTGGGCGATCACCGCAATGCCGCCCGCGCCGGTGATCCAGTGCACCGCGTCGTCGAGCGTGGCCCAGCGGTGCGGCACATAGCCGGGCCGGCCTTCGACGAGGTACTTGCGAAACACCTCCGAGGTGTCGCTGCACACGCCGGTGTCGACCAGGTGGCGCGCGAAGTGGGTGCGCGAGATCAGGTCCGGGTTGCCCACGTACTTGAGCGCACCGTCGTAGGCGTTGTGGATGCCCACGCGGGCCAGGCCCGCGGACATCTCCAGCGCGCGCTCGCGGCGCCCGCCGCGGGTGCGTGCCAGGCCTGCCTTGAGCGTTGCGTCGTCGGCGTCGAACCCGAGGCCGACGATGTGCACGGTGACGTCGGCGAAGGTGACCGAGATTTCGGCGCCGGTGAGGTAGCTCATACCGAGCGCGAGTGCGGCATCGCGTGCGCGTTGCTGGCCTCCCACCTCGTCGTGATCGGTCAGCGCCCACAACTCCACGCCGTTCGCGTGGGCCCGCGCTGCCAGGGTTTCGGGCGCAAGCGTGCCGTCGGAGACGGTGGAGTGGCAGTGCAGATCGGCGTTCATCGGGCAGGTGGGGGGCAGGCTCGATTGTAGGGACGCGCCGGCCCTGGCGGGGGACGTGGGTACTTGGGTCGGTCCCTGACAGCGGCGGCCGCGGCCTGTGGCCGACGCGCAGCGCCAGCCCAGCCTCAGTGTTCGCAGCCTGCGCAATCACCGCCGCCACCTCGGCGCCTGTCTCCTGCTGGGCAAGCCGGCGTGTCCGCTCGTTGCCGCACGGCGGCCAGGCGCTACCGCGCGACCCGCACGATGCGCCCGCTCGCGCTGTCGGTGAGCAGGTAGAGCGCGCCGTCCGGGCCCTGGCGCACGTCGCGGATGCGCTCGCCCAGTGATGCGAACAGCGGTTCGCGCGCCACCACCGAGTTGCCGTTCAACGTCAGTCGCCACAGCGCGCGGCCGCTGAGCGAACCCGTGAACAGATTGCCGCGCCACTCGGGGAACATCGCACCGGTGTAGAACGCCAGCCCGCTCGGCGCGATCGAGGTCGGCACCCAGTAGGCGAGCGGCTCCACGTAGTCGGGCGCGTGGGTGCCGCCGCCGATGCGGCAGGTGTCGCCGACCGGGTCACCGTAGTGGCAGCCGTAGCTCCTGATCGGCCAGCCGTAGTTGGCGCCGGCGCGTGCAATGTTGATCTCGTCGCCGCCCTGCGGGCCGTGCTCGCTCTCCCACAGCTCGCCGCTCACCGGGTGCAACGCCGCGCCCTGCGGGTTGCGGTGGCCGTAGCTCCACAGGCCCGGTGCCGCGGCGCTGCCAAAGTCCGGGTTGTCGGCGGGCAGGCGGCCATCGCGATGGATTCGTACGATCTTGCCGAGGTGGCTGGCGAGGTCTTGTGCCGGGCTGCCCTGCTGGCGCTCGCCCAGGGTCACGAACAAGGTCTTGTCGCCGCGAAACACGAGGCGCGAGCCGAAGTGGTCGCTGCCGCCTGCTTTCGGAATCTGCCGAAAGATCACCTGCAGGTTCTGCAGCGTGTTGCCCACCAGCCGGCCACGCGCAACCGCGGTGCCGGCCTTGCCGGCGTCTGCACCGCTGCCGGGTTCCCCATAGCTGAGGTAGACCCACGGCTCGGTGGCGAAGTCGGGATCGATCGCGACATCGAGCAGGCCGCCCTGGCCGCTCGAGGCAACCGCGGGCACGCCGGCGAGTGGCGTCCCAAGCGTGCGGCCATCGGCACTGACGATCACCAGCGCGCCGCGCCTTTGCGTCACCAGCATCCGGCCGTCGGGCAGGAAGGCCAGCCCCCACGGGTGTTGCAGCCCGCTGGTGAAGGTGCTGGCGACGGCAGGGCCGGGCGGGCGGGGTGGCGCGGGCGGCGCGGACGGTGTCGGGACTGGATCGGGTGCGGGCGCCTGGGTTGATGGCGTTGGCGTCGCAGCCGACGCGCTGTTGCCGCCGCCGCAAGCGCCGAGCACCGGCCCGGCAGCGACCAGCGCACCCAGGCGTGCGAAGCTGATCAGGGCCTTGCGGCGCGGGCCATCGTCGGGAGGCGTGGTGCTCGTGTCGCGCTGCTTCATGGTGGCATCCCCGCCGGACACGAATCGCCCGCGTTCACACAGTGTGGCCGGGCACGCTTTCCGTGTTGCAACCAATGGCAACGGGCCGCATCAGGCCGCCGCTTCGATCACCATCTGCACGCGCTCGCGGCCGTTGTATTCGTCCAGGTTCAACCGGTAGGCCAGGCGCACGCTTGATGCGAGCGGCTCGCTGTGGCCGAACCAGATCGCGTCGCGCAGCGTTCCGCCGATGCGCACCGACAGCTTCAAGTGCTTCTCGCCGACCAGTCGCTGCGACACGATCTCGGCCTCGTCGACGAACACCGGCGCCTCGAAGGCCTGGCCCCAGACCTGCGCATCGAGCGTGCGCACCGTGGCCGCGTTGTAGTGCTCCATGCCGAGCGGCCCGTCGCTGAGCAGCGTGCGCGACAGTGCCGACGCATCGAGCCATTCGCGCGCCACCTGCTGCAGCCCGGCATCGAAGGCCGGGAGGTCGGCCTCGGCGATCGTGCAACCCGCCGCCATCGCGTGGCCGCCGAAGCGCTGCAGCACGCCCGGCGCGCGCTTGGCGACGAGATCGAGCGCGTCACGCAGGTGAAAGCCCGGAATCGATCGGCCCGAGCCCTTGAGCAGCCCGTCCTGGCCGCGCGCGAACACGAAGGTCGGGCGGTGCACGCGCTCCTTGAGCCGGGACGCGACGATGCCGACCACGCCTTCGTGAAAGCTCGCATCGAAGATCGCGAGCGCCGCCGGGGCCGCGTCCATCGAACCCTCGGCGCGCTGCATCAGCGCCTCGAGCGCGGCCTCGGCCTGCTCGCGCATGCCGCTCTCGAGCTCGCGGCGCTCACGGTTGATGGCATCCAGCATCTGCGCGAGTTCGTTCGCGCGCGAGGCGTCGTCGGTGAGCAGGCACTCGATGCCGAGGGTCATGTCCGAGAGTCGCCCGGCGGCGTTGATGCGCGGCCCGAGCGCGAAGCCGAAGTCGAACGTGCTGGCGCGGCGCGGGTCGCGTTTCGCGGCGTCGAACAGCGCCGCGACCCCTGCGTGCATCTGCCCGGCGCGGATGCGTCGCAGCCCCTGCGCGACGAGACGCCGGTTGTTGGCGTCGAGCCGCACCACGTCGGCCACGGTGCCGAGCGCCACCAGATCGAGGAGGGTGTCGAGACGCGGCTGCGCTGCGCGTGTCGACACTGGCGTCGCCGCGGCCGCACCGGCGACCGGATCGTTGATGCCTGAAACCATGCCAATGCCAACCGGCAGGTGCGTGCCCGCGCCCTCCGGCCCTGCCTCCTTGCCGATGCCGATGCCGATGCCGATGCCGTTGCCGATGCCGTTGCCGTTGCCGTTGCCGTTGCCGTTGCCGTTGCCGTTGCCGTTGCCGTTGCCGTTGCCGTTGCCGTTGCCGTTGCCGGGGGCGAACACGCCGCGTGCGCGAAGTTCCGCGCGCAATGCGAGCAGCACGTAGAACATCACGCCGACCCCGGCCAGGTTCTTGCTCGCGAAGTCGCAGCCGGGCTGGTTCGGGTTGACGATCACGTTCGCGTCGGGCAGCGTGACCGCGCCGTCCTTGAGCATCGGCAGATGGTGGTCGGTCACGAGCACATCGATCCCGCGGCTGCGCGCGTGCGCGACTCCTTGCAGGCTGGCAATGCCGTTGTCCACGGTCAGCAAGACATCGGGCCGCTTGGCGAGCGCGAGCTCGACGATCGCCGGGGTCAGGCCATAGCCGTGCAACGCCCGGTCCGGCACCACGTAGTGCAGCGTGTCGGGCGCTGCGCCGAGCAGACGCAGGCCACGCAGCGCGACCGCACAGGCCGTGGCGCCGTCGCAGTCATAGTCGGCGACGACGCAGATGCGCCGCCGCGCGGCCACGGTATCGGCCAGCAGCACGGCGGCGGCCTGCACGCCGCGCAGGCCGGCCGGCGGCAGCAGGCGGACCAGGGACTCGTCGAGTTCATCGATCGCGCGCACACCACGCGCCGCGAACAGTCGCGCAAGCAGCGGATGCACGCCCGCTTCCTCGAGCGCCCACACGGCGCGCGGTGGGGTGTCGCGCGGTGCGATCGAGGTGGGGGCGGCGCCCATCACAGCACGCCGAGCACGGTGTGCGGCTCGACGCCGCGCCAGCGCGCCGCAAGACCTTGGGTCCAGGACCGCGGCAGGTTCTCGAAGCGCTGGGCCCAGCGTTCACCGCACAGGGTCAGCGCCAGCGGCGCGGCGTGCCGGCTCTTCTCCAGCAGAGTCGGCAGCACCGTCGAGTCGAGGGCGCGCCAAACTTCGGCCCAAGCCGTCCAGTCGTCGGCGAGCAGGGGTGCGCGCAGCGAGTCATCGATCCGCACCGCATCCTCGAGTGCCGGCTGGAAGCGGCCGCAGCCACTCAGCCAGAACGAGTTCAGCGCCAACTCGCCGGCGCTTTCGCGTGCATCGGTCAGCGGGTGGGGATAGAGCAGCATCTGCACCTCGCTTTGCAGGCGGCGGATCAGCGCGGTCGCCGGATGCTGCGCGGCGCCGTTGCGCATCCACAGGTTGACGTCGCGACCGATCACGCGGTCGAGCGATGCGCACGGCAGCTCGGCCAGGCTCGGGTGCGTCGCATACCAGCGCAGCGGTGCGCGCCACTCGAGCTCGAAGCCCTCACTCGTGAACAAGTCGCGCACGGCCTCGAACGCGGCGCGCGATTCCTCGGCGCTCAGTCGGAGCGCGTTCGGGTCCACCAGCGACGCCGAATTGCGCCCGACCTGCCAGTGCGTGGGCACGATCAGGCCCCAGGCACGATCGCCCACCGCCACGCCGTCCGCGGCGGCGGCGCGCGCGGCAAACGGCCACGCGCCGTCGCTGCCGTGCCAGCCCCACGCGGCGGCCAGCGCGTGTTCGTGCGGCGGTGACAGGCTGAATTCGTCGGCGCCGCCATCGCGCCGGGTGGGAGTCAGGTGCGCCAGCAGCTTCGCCAGGTTGGGCAGGGCCAGGTCGCGCAGGACCGCCGCGGACGCCTCGGCAAGGCTGGACGCGAACGGAATCAACAGATGCATGGCACCGATTATCCGGCGCTCGGTCTCGGGCTCGACCGAGGCGCCTGTGCCCACTGCGCAGGGCAGGCCCGAGAGCGAGCCGACTGCGCTGCACAACTTCGCAGCTGCCTCGCTTCGTCGGCTCGGGCCGGCATCGGCATGCTGAACGCAAACTCACCCCTCGCGGTCGGCGCGTCCGCCAATGCGCAATCTGGCGGTACAGTCGCCTGGGCTCGAAGGTCTGCCGCCATCGGTGGGCCTTCGCGCCAGAGCTTGGCCAGAGCTGGGTACGGTCGGCCCGTTCACGCAACGGGGCGCCGCATCCCGCAAACCGTCCGTGGAGCCCTGAACGCACCGACGCGTCTCGATCCAGACACTTTGACGAAAGGATGTCCCTCTCATGAAACTCGTTCGCTATGGCAACCCCGGCAAAGAGAAGCCCGGCCTCATCGACGCCGACGGCCAGCTGCGCGACCTGAGCGCTGTGGTCGAGGGCATCGGCCCGGCGCAGCTCGGCGATGCCGCACTCGCCAGGCTGCGCAAGCTCAAGGTCGACAAGCTGCCGCGCGTGCGCGGCAAGCCGCGCCTGGGCAGCCCGGTGGCCGATGTCGGCAAGTTCATCGCGATCGGCCTGAACTACGCGGACCACGCCGCCGAGTCGGGGGTTCCGATTCCGGCCGAACCGGTCGTGTTCATGAAGGCGACGAGCTGCATCCAGGGCGCCTTTGATCCGGTGATGCTGCCCAAGGGTTCGGTCAAGACCGACTGGGAGGTCGAACTCGGCGTCGTGATCGGCGCGCGTGCGCGCTATGTGTCGCAAAAGGACGCGCTCGAGTTCGTGGCCGGGTATTGCACCATCAACGACGTGAGCGAGCGCGAATTCCAGCTCGAGCGCGGACCGCAGTGGGACAAGGGCAAGGGCTGCGACACCTTCGGCCCGATCGGTCCCTGGCTTGTCACGCGCGACGAGATACCCAACCCGCAACGGCTGGCGCTGTGGCTCGACCTCAACGGCAAACGCAGGCAGACCGGCAACACCCGGACCATGATCTTCGGCATTGCCAGGATCGTCAGCTACGTGAGTCAGTTCATGACCCTGCTGCCAGGCGACGTCATCACCACCGGCACGCCGCCTGGCGTCGGCCTCGGCATGAAGCCGCCGCTCTACCTCAAGAAGGGCGACGTGATGACCTTGGGCATCGAAGGCCTGGGCGAGCAGCGCCAGGTGGTGGTGCCGTTCAAGCGCTGAGCCCACCTGCTTCCGGCCGCCGCGGTCCGGGCGCTTGCGAGTTCGATGCCTCGCATCCGCGCGGCCTGTGGCGGTGCCTCCTGTAGCATCCCGTCCCCATGAACTGGCCCTTTGAGTTGCAGATCGGCTGGCGCTACACGCGCGCGGGCCGCACCGGGCGCCGCAACGGTTTCATCTCGTTAATCTCGGGGGTGTCGATGCTCGGCATCGCGCTCGGCGTGGCCGCGTTGATCATCGTGCTGTCGGTCATGAACGGCTTCCGTCAGGAAGTGCAGGACCGCATGCTCGCGGTGATCCCGCACGTCGAGGTGCTCAGCGCCGACGGCAGCGCGCTGCCCGACTGGCAGGCGCTCGCGGCGCAGATCCGCGCCGTCCCCGGGGCCGGCGCG
>JBDSBD010000057.1:0-6777 GCA_039921765.1 Burkholderiaceae bacterium | reverse complement strand
GCGGCGGCGCTAATTACGTTTCGGCGCACCAGATCGGTCAGGTTCTGGTCCAGCGTCTGCATGCCCACGTTGCTGCCGGTCTGGATCGCCGAGTACATCTGGGCGATCTTGCTCTCGCGGATGAGGTTGCGGATCGCCGCGGTGCCCAGCATGATCTCGTGCGCCGCGACGCGGCCGCTGCCGTCCTTGAGCTTGCACAAGGTCTGCGAGATCACGCCGATCAGCGACTCCGAGAGCATCGCGCGCACCATTTCCTTCTCGGCCGCGGGGAACACATCGACGACGCGGTCGATCGTCTTGGCCGCACTCGAGGTGTGCAGGGTGCCGAACACCAGGTGGCCGGTTTCGGCCGCGGTCAGCGCAAGGCGAATCGTTTCCAGATCGCGCATCTCACCCACCAGAATCGCGTCCGGATCTTCGCGCAACGCCGAGCGCAAGGCATTGCTGAAGGACAGCGTGTGCGGCCCGACCTCGCGCTGGTTGATCAGGCACTTCTTGGATTCGTGCACGAACTCGATCGGGTCTTCGACCGTCAGCACGTGGCCGAACTCGTTCTCGTTCAAGTGGTTGACCATTGCCGCCAGGGTGGTCGACTTGCCCGAACCGGTCGGCCCGGTCACGAGCACCAGGCCTCGAGGCTTGAGCGAGAGCTCGGCGAAGATCTTTGGCGTATTGAACTGCTCGAGCGTCAGGATCTTGCTCGGAATGGTGCGGAACACCGCGCCCGCACCGCGGTTCTGGTTGAACGCATTGACGCGAAACCGTGCGAGCCCCTGGATCTCGAACGAGAAGTCGCACTCCAGCACCTCTTCGTAGGCCTTGCGCTGCGAGTCGTTCATGATGTCGTACACCATGCCGTTGACCTGTTTGTGGTCCAGCGGATCGACGTTGATGCGACGCACGTCGCCATTCACCCGGATCATCGGGGGCAAGCCCGCGGACAGGTGCAGGTCGGAGGCTTTGTTCTTGACCGAAAACGCCAGCAGTTGAGTGATGTCCATGGGCTCGGAAGTGGTGCGTTGAGGCGCCTGGAGCGCCCAGCGGCAAGGCCTGCGGGATACTCGGCACATTATGGCGACGATCGCTGAGAACATACAACAAGTGCGCGCTCGCATTGCCAGCGCGTGTGCGCAGTCACAACGCCGCGTGCAAAGCGTCACGCTCCTGGCCGTCAGCAAGACGGTCTCGGACGCGGCGGTGCGCGAGGCCTTCGCCGCCGGCCAACGCGCCTTCGGCGAGAACTATGTGCAAGAAGGCGTCGACAAGATCGCGCAACTCGCCGAGTTGCGCGACGCGATCGAATGGCATCTGATCGGGCCGTTGCAGAGCAACAAGACCCGCGTTGTCGCCGAACAATTCGACTGGGTTCACACGGTGGATCGCCTGAAGATTGCGCAGCGCCTGAGCGAGCAGCGGCCTGCGCACCTGCCCCCCTTACAGGTCTGTCTGCAGGTGAACATCAGCGGCGAGCCGAACAAGAGCGGGCTGCAGCCCGGCGAGGTGGCCGCGGTGGCGCAGGTGGTCGCGGCACTTCCGCGTCTCGTGCTGCGCGGCTTGATGGCAATTCCCGAACCCTGCGCCGACCTCGCCGCGCAGCGCGCACCGCACCGCGCCCTGCACGGCTTGCTGCAATCACTGAACGCGAGCGGCCTTGCGCTCGACACCTTGTCGATGGGCATGACGGCCGACCTCGAAGCCGCGGTGCTCGAGGGCGCCACACTCGTGCGCGTGGGCACGGCAATCTTCGGCGCCCGCGCACCTGCATCGGCGTAAATTCGTTCGTTGGAACGCGCCAAGCCGGTGCAGGTGATTGCGCCCGATGCAGGCACAGCGCCGGATCGGGCGCGTCGCATGCCACGACCCGGCAAGGTAGGGGACTCTGCCGCGCACGCCACACCGGCTCAACCGGGTTGCCGGCGAGGCCACCGCAAACGTGATTCAACGCCGCCGGCCGCGCGGAACCTCGGATCGGCAGCGCGAGCGGCTCGGCCGGCACCTGCCGCTGGCCGCGAGACCCGTGCCGCGAGCGCGGCCGATCCAGCTGTGCTCAGCTGCTCAGCCGCTCCAGGCGTGATGCCGCTTGTGCCACTCTTCCAATGACTCGGCTGGCCACGTTGCGCAATGCACGTGGCCGCGCCCTTTCGGCACGTCAACCCAGTTCGCTGCGAAGTCGAGTCCGGCGTCGACCACCTCGGACGGCCTGGGCAACGGCGTGTCGATCGCCGAAGCGTGCGGGTGCACGAGTTCGGGCCAGCGCGGATCCCACAACCACAGCGCGCTGCCGCACTTCAGACAGAAGTGCCGACCGGCCTTCGAGCGCGTTGCGCGCCTGCCGGGTTCGCGCAGCACGGCGTGGTACACGCCGAGGTGCTGGCGGCCACGCACCTTCAGCGAGGGCGCATTACCCCCGAGGTTGATCGCATAGCCACCGCCGCCGGCCGTCTTGCGGCAGATCGAACAATGGCAATGCATGAACGGGACAGGGCTGTGAGCCTCGAGGCTGAAGCCGACGGCCCCGCAATGGCACGAACCTTTCAGATGCACGGCGTACTCCTTGGTTTGGCAAAGGCGCAGGCTAGCCTGCTTACACTGCGCCCATGAAAACGATCGCATTCATCGGCGGTGGCAACATGGCCAGCGCCATCGTCGGCGGCCTGGTCAAGAGCGGGCGCCCGGCTTCCTCGATCCTCGTCATCGACCCCGGCGACGCGCCGCGCACGCGGCTGGCGTCCGAGTTCGGCGTGCGCACCCGCGCCGCCGCCGATGCGGCCCTGGCCGGCGCCGAGATGGTGGTCTGGGCGGTCAAGCCGCAGTATTTCCAGGCCGCTGCCGCGCCGTGCGCGCCGCATGTCGATCGGGCGCTGCACCTTAGCGTGATGGCCGGCATCCGCAGCGATGCGCTCGCGCGTGCCAGCGGCGCGGCGCGCATCGTGCGGGCGATGCCCAACACGCCGGCGCTGATCGGCCAGGGCATCGCCGGGCTCTATGCGCGCGAGGCCGTCACGGGTGCCGACCGGGCGCAGGTCGAAACCGTGCTCGCGCCGACCGGGCGCACCTTGTGGGTGGCGCGTGAAGACGATCTCGACGCGGTCACCGCGCTGTCGGGCTCGGGCCCGGCCTATGTCTTCTACTTCGTCGAGGCGATGATGCAGGCCGCCGTCGAGATGGGCCTGTCGGCCGAGCAGGGGCGCGCGCTCGCGCTCGCCACTTTCGCCGGTTCGACCGCGCTGGCGCAAGCCTCCAACGACTCGCCTGAGTTGCTGCGCGAGCGCGTCACCTCGAAGGGCGGCACCACGCATGCGGCAGTCACCGCGCTGGAGGCCGCCGGCGTGAAACCCGCCTTCGTCGCGGCGCTGAAGGCGGCGCAGCAGCGTGCGCGCGAACTGGGTGACGAGTTCGGCGCCTGAGCCGCGGCCGGGCCCGGACACCATGCCTGGTGCCCGGGCGCGTCGCCTGGCGGAGCGGCCGGCGCCCACACGCCGGTGCGGCCGCACTGGCTGCCACGGCCACGGGAGCGTCCGCTCCATCGCGCTCGCGCCGGTGCCACGCCACGCCACGCCACGCCACGCCACACCGATGCCGATGCCGCATGCGGAGGCCGGCATGCAAAGCCGGCATGTCCCGGCGCGAGACATTCCGCGGCCGCAAGCCTACAGTCTCGCCCCATGCGGGCCAGCTGCGCCGAACGCGCGCCGGCCAGTCCCTCCACCGCTTCCGAACCACGGCATCGAAACCCCATGAGCACTCCTCTTTCCTACGTCGGCGCCGACGCGGCCGGCGCCTGGCACAACTACCTGTCGCAGGTCGACCGCGTCCTGCCCTACCTCGGGCCGCTGGCACGCTGGTCCGAAACGCTCAAGCGTCCGAAGCGCGCGCTCATCGTCGACGTGCCGATCGAGATGGACGACGGCAGCGTTGCCCATTTCGAGGGCTTTCGCGTTCAGCACAACCTGTCGCGCGGCCCCGGCAAGGGCGGGGTGCGTTACCACCCCGACGTGACGCTCGAAGAGGTGATGGCGCTGGCCGCCTGGATGACCGTCAAGTGCGCCGCGGTGAACCTGCCGTACGGCGGAGCGAAGGGCGGCATCCGCGTCGACCCGAAAAAGCTCTCGGTCAAGGAGCTCGAGCGCATGACACGCCGCTACACCAGCGAGATCGGCTTCATCATCGGCCCGCAGCGCGACATCCAGGCGCCCGACGTCGGCACCAACGGCCAGATCATGGCCTGGATGATGGACACCTACTCGATGAACACCGGCGCCACCGCCACCGGCGTCGTCACCGGCAAGCCGCTGCACCTGGGCGGCTCGATGGGCCGCGTCAAGGCCACCGGCCGCGGCGTGTTCGTGACCGGCCGCGAGGCGGCGCGGCGCATCGGCCTGAACCTCGACGGCGCCAGAGTCGCGGTGCAGGGGATGGGCAATGTGGGCGGATCGGCGGCCGAGCTCTTCGTGCAGGCCGGCGCCCGGCTGGTGGCGGTGCAGGACCACACCGGCACGCTCGTGAACCCCGACGGCTTCGACATCGCCGCGACCATGGAAACCCTCAAGCGCGACGGCGGCATCGCCAAGTTCGCGGGCGCCACGAAGATTGACGACGAAGCCTTCTGGGACGTCGATTGCGACATCCTGATCCCGGCCGCACTCGAAAGCCAGATCACCGCCGCGCGCGCCGCCCGCATCAAGGCCAGGCTGGTGCTCGAAGGCGCCAACGGGCCGACCCTGCTCGCCGGCGACGATGTGCTCAGTTCACGCGGCGTGCTGGTCGTGCCCGACGTGATCTGCAACGCCGGCGGGGTGACGGTGAGCTATTTCGAGTGGGTGCAGGATTTTTCGAGCTACTTCTGGAGCGAGGACGAGATCAACGTGCGCCTGGACAAGATCATGGTCGATGCGCTGAAGAAGATCTGGGACACCGCCGACCGTCACCAGGTCAGCCTGCGCACCGCCACGTTCGCGGTGGCCTGCGAGCGCATCCTGATGGCGCGCGAAGAGCGCGGCCTCTACCCCTGAACGACGACGCGCCGCGCGATGACCCGACCCGACGTCGCGGCGGGGCGCGACGATACGCAGCGATGCCGGCAACCGATCACAGGCGCCGCAGGGCGTGGTCGGCGACCACGCCCGCAAACACCGCGAAGCCGACCCAGTGGTTGAGCCGGAACGCGCGGAAGCAGCCCGCACGCGTGCGATCGCGGATCAGCGTGTAGTGCCAGGCCGCGATCAGCGCGGCCGCCGCGATGCCTGTGAAGAAGGGCCAGCGCAGGCCGACCGACGCGCCAAGCCCGGCCCAGATCGCGAGAAAGATCGCGTAGAACAACATCACCGCGGCCACATCGAAGCGGCCGAGCGTGATCGCCGAGGTCTGGATGTCGAGCGCCAGGTCATCGTCGCGGTCGACCATCGCGTACTCGGTGTCGTAGGCCAGCACCCAGAACAGGTTGCCGAGCAGCAATCCCCATGCAAGCGCCGGCACGCTGCGCCAGACGCCAGCCCGTGGCAACGGATCAGCGCTCTGAACCGCGAACAGGGCCCACAATTCGCCGCCCTGAACGGCAGCGAAGGCCATCGGGATGCCGAAGCTGAACGCCACGCCGAGCACCGCCTGCGGCATCGAGAAGAAGCGCTTGGTGAACGGGTAGACGAGGCTCACCGCGAGTGCCACCAGGCTCCACAGGATCGCGGCACGGTTCGTCGTCAGCACCAGCGCGAACGCCAGCAACGCAAGCACCGCGCCGAGCCCCAGCGCCTCGCGCACGCTCACTGCGCCGCGGGTCACCGGCCGGTTCGCGGTGCGCTTCACGTGCCGGTCGAACTCGCGATCGGCCACGTCGTTGACGGTGCAGCCCGCGCTGCGCATCAAGAAGGTGCCGAGTGTGAACACGATCAGCAGATGCCAACCCGGAAACCCGTCGGCCGCGATCCACAGCGCGGACAGCGTCGGCCACAGGAGCAGATAGGTGCCCGCGGGCCGATCCCAGCGGATCAGGTCGAGATAGAGCCGAAGACGTTGCATATGCGCCGGATTATCAAAGCTGCAGTGCCGCCACTTCGGCCGCTGCCACTTTCACGATTCGAGCCGAGAAAGCGGGAAAACTTCGCACGGCGGCTGTGGCCAGCCCCTCAGGCACGGGGGGCGGCCACCGCGAAGCGGCACACACAATCATCTCATCGGGCACTCCAGGCCCCTTGACCCACCAGGAAGCCATGAAACTCGCACCCATCCTCGTTGCGCTCGCCGCCACTCTGTCCTTCAGCTCGGCGCAAGCTGTCGTCGTCAACATCAGCACGCAGCTCGGCGCCAACCCGGTGCAGATATCCTACGGCGGCGGCTACGGTGTCGGTACCGTGCTGCATCTGGACGCCGGGAGCTACCTCGTGACCCCGGTGGACGAAACCTTCGCCGGCGCCGCCTACACCGCCGCGCGGCGCTTCTCAAGCGTGGCGCTGCCGAGCACGGGTTACGAGTGGAACTACTACATCTCGATCAACGGCGCCCCGGGCACCAAGCATGGCTTTGGCGAAGCCTTGAACGCCAACGACGGCGACTACACGGCAACTCCCGCCGAAGCTTTCGCCGCTGCGCCCGCACCGGCCAGCTTCACACTGAACAACGCTTCGGACATGTTCTTCTACTGGCGCGACAACGTCTGGAGCGACAACTCGGGCGGCATCTCACTGAATGTGACCGCGGCCGTGCCGGAACCCGGAACGTACGCGCTGATGCTGGCCGGCCTGCTGGCGGTCGGCACGATCGCGCGGCGCCGTCGCAAGGCTT
>JBDSBD010000056.1:0-6042 GCA_039921765.1 Burkholderiaceae bacterium | reverse complement strand
CACGCTCGCACTCGCCGGCTCGGCCAACCTCGACAGCCGCAGCCTGTTCCTGAACTATGAGTTGATGTTCGCCTTTCACGGCGCCCCCGCCGTGGCGCATTTTGCCGACTGGTTCGAGCGCGAGCGTGCGCTCGCGCACCGCCACGCACCCGAGCACGCCAGCCTCTGTGCCGACGTGATCGAGGGCCTGGTGCTGTGGCTGGGGTTCCAGTTGTAGCCGGGCCCGGCGCGCCCGGGCAAAGGCTCTCTCCCGGAAGGATTCGGTACTGGCGCGAGCGCAGCGCTCGCACACCGATCTGCGCCCCTCAGCGGTCCAGACCACCCGTCGACGCAAGCTGCCAGACGCTCCAGAGCGTCCGTCAGTCCGATCTCGGGCGAGGCCGCAAGCCCAGCTCAGGACGCCGAGGTTTCGGGCCGCGCCGTGGGCATTGACGAGCCGGGCTTCTTCTGCATCAGCGCCACGCCGTTCTTCACCGCAACGAGCTCGGAGACGATCGCCACGCCAATCTCGGCCGGCGTCTTGGCACCCACATCCAGCCCAATCGGGCCATGCAGTCGGTCGATCTCGGCCGGCGTCAGATCGAACAGCGCGAGGCGCTCGCGGCGCTTGGCGGTGTTGCTGCGCGAGCCGAGCGCGCCAATGTAGAAGGCCGGCGACTTGAGCGCCTCGAGCAGCACCAGGTCATCGAGCTTGGGGTCGTGGGTGAGCGCCACCACCGCGCTGTGCGGGTCGAGCTGCAACTCGAGCGCCACCTCGTCGGGCATGCCCTTGCTGAACGTGGTGCCCGGCACGTCCCAGGTGAGGTTGTATTCCTCGCGCGGATCGCAGCAGATCACGTCGAAATCGATCGTCAGTGCCATCTGTGCGACCACGCGTGAAAGCTGCCCCGCGCCGATGATGAGCAGCCGCCAGCGTGGACCGAACAGCGCACGCAGGCGCTTGCCGTCGAACTCGAAGATCTCGCCGCGCACCGCCGGCTCGACCCGCACCTCGCCACTGGCCAGCTCGAGCCTGCGTGCCACCAGCTCATGCCGCCCGGTGCGGGCCAGCACATCGTCGATCCAATCGACGCGCTGCAGCGGCTCCTGCACCAGCCTCAGGTTGCCGCCGCACGGCAGGCCGAAGCGCGCCGCCTCTTCCTTGGTGACCCCGTAGGCGATCAGCGAGGGCTTGCCGACGCGCTCGCCGTGGCGCAGCCGGTCGATCAGGTCGTCTTCGACGCAGCCACCGGACACCGAACCCGCTACCAGCCCGTCGCCGCGCAACGCGAGCAACGCGCAGGGCGGGCGCGGAGCCGAGCCCCAGGTTTCGATCACGGTCACGAGCCACACCGGATGGCCCTGAACGAACCAGTCGCGTGCCTGCGCGAGCACCTGAAGGTCGAGGCTGTCCATCGCTGTTCTCCTATTTCATCATCACGTAGATCGCGCCAAGCACGATCAGCGCACCGATCAGCCACCAGAGTGTGCGGGCACTGCCGCCCGACGGTGCCGGCAGGGGCTTTGGCGACACCGTGGCAAGGGTTCCGGCCGACGCCTCCTCGGGGGCCGCGCCGGCCTGCAGATGCGCCTCGAAGGCCTTGAAGAAGTCCTCGGTGATCTTGCCCGCGGCGGCATCGATCAGGCGCGCACCGATCTGCGCCATCTTGCCGCCGACCGTGGCGCGTGCGGTGTACGTCAACCGCGTCGCCTCGCCCTCGGCGGCGAGCGCCACATCGGCCGAGCCCTTGCCGAAGCCGGCCACGCCGCCCTGCCCGTCGAAGTTGATCGTGTAGCCGGTGGGCGGTTGCACGTTGGTCATCTGCAGGTTGCCCTTGAAACGCGCGCTGACCGGGCCGACCCGCAGCGCGACCAGCGCCGCGAAGGAATCGTCGCCGGTGCGCTCGAGCGATTCGCAGCCGGCGATGCAGGCCTTGAGCACCTCCGGGTCGTTGAGTGCGGTCCAGGTCGCATCGAGCGTCGCCGGAATGAGTCGTTCGCCTTGGAGTTCCATGGTGGGCTCAGTTCAGAAGTGAGGAAGGATGGACGCGGGGCGCACGCAGCGCCCGGCCGAGATCGGTCAGGCTCGCCAGGTTGTGCACCGGCAGGAAGCGGTCGACATGGGGCAGGAGCGCGCGCACACCGGCCGCGCGCGGCTCGAAGCCGTCGAAGCGCAGCAGCGGGTTGAGCCAGACGATGGTGTGCGCCATGCGCCGGAGTTGCGCCGCGGCGTGCGCCAGGTCACCGTGGTCGTCGCGGTCCAGCCCGTCGGTCATCAACAGCACCGCGGCGTTCGCGCCGAGCACGCGCCGCGCCCAGTGGCGGTTGAAGTCATCCAGGCACGACGCGATGCGCGTGCCGCCCTTCCAGTCCTGCACCTGGGCGTCGGCCTGCAGCAGTGCCACATCCGGGTCGCGGTGCTGCAGGCTGCGCGTGATGTTGGTGAGGCGCGTACCGAACGTGAAGGTGTGGACCTTCAGGTAGCGTCGGGTCAGCCCGTGCACGTAGTGCAGCAGCAGCCGCGCGTAACGCTCCATCGAGCCCGAGATGTCGAGCAGCACCACCAGCGTCGGCCATTCGCTGCGCGCCCGCGTGTAGGCAGGCGTGAGCGTCTGCGGCTGGCGCGCCATGCGCTGCAGCGTGGCGCGCAGGTCGAGCCGGCCTCGGCGTGCGCGCTCGTGGCGTCGCCGGCGCACCCGATCGACCGGCAGCGGCACCTGTTCGGCGAGCTTCTTCGCGGCCTCGAACTCGGCCGCGGTCATGCTCTCGAAATCGGCGCGCTGCAGGCGCTCGCGCTCGCTGAAGCTGAAGCGGGTGTCGAACTGAAGCTCTTCCTGGGCGGTCTGATTGGCCGGGTTCGGCGCCTGCGGCACACGCGGCGGCGCCAGCGCTTCGGCGAGCCGATTGGGGCGTGGCGCCCGTGCCTTGTCCCCGCGCCCGCTGACCTTGGGCAGCATCAGCAGCATCATCTGCTCGAGCAGTTTCGGGTCGCGCCAGAAGGCGTCGAACGCGGCGTCGAACAGATGCTGCTGCTCATGGCGGTCAAGCATCACCGCGCTCAGGGCCGCGTGCACATCGGCGCGCCGATCCAGCCCGACCTGCTCGATCGCGGCCAGCGCCGTGAGCACCCGGTCCGGCCCGATCGGCATGCCGGCGCTGCGCAGTACGCGCGCGAAGTGGGTGACGTTTTCGGCCAGCAGTGTCATGGCGCGGCCGCGCCGAGCCGGCTCACTTGCGATCCGGGAAAGGTTCGGCGCTGCGGCGGCTGACGCCAACCCACTCTGGCGGATGGGTCGAGGAGGAGGCGTCGGTCCCGTCCCGCAGCGGAGGAAGCTTGGGGCGCAGGCGCGCACCGGCACCCGCCACCGCCCCCGACTGCGCTCATCGCAGGACGGGGCGCTGCACCTTGCGAGCGGCGAGGTATCGCCATCAATCCAGCAGCGCACGGGCGCGCAACTCGTCGAGCAGCTTGGCAGTGTCACCACTTTGCAGCTTGACGATGTCGTCCTGGTGCTTCAGCAGCACGCCCAGGGTGTCGTGCACCGTGGCCGGGTCGAGCCGCATGGCGTTCAAGGCCACCAGCGCATTCGTCCAGTCGATCGTCTCGGCCACGCCGGGCGACTTGAACAGGTCGAGCGTGCGCATCCGCTGCACGAATTCGACCACCTGGACATACAGGCGATCGGCCGCGCCCGGCGCCTTGAGCCGCACGATCTCGAGCTCGCGCTCGACGTTCGGGAAGTCGACCCAGTGGTACAGGTAGCGCCGCTTCAGCGCATCGTGGATCTCGCGCGTGCGGTTGCTGGTGATGATCGTGATCGGCGCTGCATCGGCCTTGATGGTGCCGAGCTCGGGAACGGTGATCTGGTTCTCGGCCAGCACCTCGAGCAAGAAAGCGTCGAACGGCTCGTCGGCGCGATCGAGCTCGTCGATCAGCAGCACCGGCGAGCGCGCCTGGGTCAAGGCCTGAAGCAGCGGGCGCTCGATCAGCATGCTGCGCGAATACAGCGAATGGGTCAGACGCTCGCGGTCACCTTCGCCGTGGATCGCATGCGCCGCTTCGGCCAGGCGGATCTCGATCATCTGGCGCGCCACGTTCCACTCGTACGCGGTCTGCGCGATGTCCAGGCCTTCGTAGCACTGCACGCGCAGCAACGCGGTGGACAGCGCCGCGGCCAGCGCCTTGGCGAGTTCGGTCTTGCCCACACCCGGCTCGCCTTCGAGGAACAGCGGGCGTGCCAGCTTCAGACTCAGGAACAGCGCCGTGGCCAAGCGCCGGTCGCAGACGTAGTGTTCGGTCGCGAGCAACTCGATCACCGCGTCGACGGAATCGGGGCGCTTCAAAGGGGAGGCATTCGCCGCAGGCGCGTTCATGGCAGGACGGAAGTTGCGCAGGCCTCGATCTTCGCACCTCGCGGCCCGCGATGATCTTGCCCGCGTGAGAAGCTGTCAAAGTGGCCGGCTGCGCGAGCCGGCCCCAGCGCAGGCGGGATCGAAGCGCCTGTGACAACTGCGCAGGGAAGGCCTGCGTCGAGCCGACTTCGCTGCACAGCTTCGCAGGTTCCTGGCTGCGTCGGCTCAGCGCGCCAGCACGTCTGCGACGGCGCGCGACGCCATCACACTGATCATCGCGGCGCGGTACTCGGCCGAGCCGTGCATGTCGGCGTTGATGTCGGTGGTGGGCATCTTGACCGCCTTGGCGGCATCGGGTGTGAAGCTCTTGGTCAGCGCCTGCTCGATCTCGGTGGCACGGAACACATGGCCCTTCGCACCCGTGACAGCCACGCGGACCCCGCCTGCACCCTGACTGACGAACACGCCCACCAGTGCGAAGCGCGAGGCCGGCTGCTTGTACTTGACATAGGCCGCCTTCTTCACCGCCGGGAAAACCACAGCGGTGATCAACTCGCCCGGCTTCAGCGCGGTATCGAACAGGCCGGTGAAGAACGCGTCCGCCGCGATCTCGCGCTGGTTGGTGCGCACCGTCGCGCCCAGGGCGAGCAAGGCGGCCGGATAGTCGGCGGCCGGGTCGGCGTTGGCCACCGAGCCGCCGATCGTGCCCATGTTGCGCACCATCGGGTCGGCGATGCCGCCGGCGAGATCGGCCAGCGCCGGACAAAGGCGCTGCACGTCGGCGGACGCGGCCACCGAAGCGTGGGTGGTCATCGCGCCGATCACGACGTTGCCGCCCTCGACCTTGATCCCCTTCAACTCGGCCATCGCGCCGAGATCGACGAGACGCTCCGACTGCGACAGGCGCAGCCGCATCGCCTGGATCAGGCTCTGGCCGCCGGCAAGAAAGCGGGCGTCACCTTGGTGGGCGGCCTTCGCGTCGGCCAGGTTCGCCGGGCGCTGGTAATCGAATGCATACATGTGGATGTGCTCCTGTGATTCGTCGCGAGGTTCAAGCAGCCTGACGCGCAATGCGCCAGACGCTCTCCGGCGTGGCCGGCATCGCGACGTCGGCCACGCCGAGCGCGTCGGTCAGCGCATTGATGTAGGCCGGCGGCGAGCCGATCGCACCGGCCTCGCCGCAGCCCTTCACCCCGAGCGGGTTGTGGGTGCACGGCGTGACGACGTTGCTGATGTTGAAGTGCGGGATGTCGCTGGCGCGTGGCATCGCATAGTCCATGTACGAGCCGGTGAGCAACTGGCCCGACTCGACGTCGTACCTGCAGCCCTCCATCATCGCCTGGCCCAGGCCCTGCGCCAGGCCACCCTGCACCTGGCCCTCGACGATCATCGGATTGATGATGTTGCCGAAATCATCGACCGCGACGAACTGCTCGATCTTGACCTTGCCGGTCTCGGGATCGACCTCGAGCTCGCAGATGTAGCTGCCGGCCGGATAGGTGAAGTTGGTCGGGTCGTAGAACGCGTTCTCGTTCAGCCCCGGCTCGAGCTTGTCGAGCGGGTAGTTGTGCGGCACGTAGGCGGTCAGCGTGACGCTGCCCCACGGCACCTTCTTGTCGGTGCCCTTGACCTTGAACTCGCCGTTCTCGAACTCGATGTCGGTGTCGGCCGCCTCGAGCAGATGCGCCGCGATCTTCTTGCCCTTCGCGA
>JBDSBD010000055.1:0-6149 GCA_039921765.1 Burkholderiaceae bacterium | reverse complement strand
GGTCGCCTTCAGGCCGAGCGAGTGCACGTCGTTGATGAACATCAGCAGACCGGCGAGCTTCATCGTCTTGGTGATGCCGAACTCGTTCGCCGCCTTGATCGCGTTCACGGTGTCACCGCCGGCATTGGCCAGGCCGAGAATCTGCGCCTTGCTCGCTTGCGCCTGCAGCATGAACGACGAGAAGTCGCTCGCGTTCAACGGCACCCGCACGGCACCGAGCACCGTGCCGCCCGAGGCCTTGACGACCTTCGCCGTGTCCTCCTCCAGCGCGTGGCCGAACGCGTAGTCGGCGGTCAGGAAGAACCAGCTCTTGCCGCCGGCCTTCACGACCGCGCCGCCGGTGCCCTTGGCCAGCGCCACCGTGTCGTAGGCGTAGTGCACGGTGTACGGCGAGCACTGTGCGTTGGTCAATGCCGAGCTGCCCGGGCCGACGGCCAGGAACGGCTTGTGCTTCTCGGCCGCAACCTTGGCCATGGCCAGGTTCACGCCCGAGTTGGTACCGCCGATCAGCATGTCCATGCCTTCGGTGTCGAACCACTGACGCGCCTTCACGGCACCGATGTCGGGCTTGTTCTGGTGGTCGGCCACGAGCAGCTCGATCTTCTTGCCGTTGACCGCACCGCCCATGTCGGCGATCGCCATCTTGATGGCTTCGACGCCGCCGGGGCCGTCGATGTCGGCGTACAGACTGGCCATGTCGGTGATGAAGCCGATCTTGATCACGTCGCCCGACACCTGCGCGTGAGCGCTGGCGCCGATCAGCGCGGTGGCTGCGATGGCGCAGGCTGCAGAAATTTTGGTCAGTTTCATCAATATCTCCTGGGAGTGAACTGGGTGGGTGGTGAAAGGCGTTGACGCGGCATCAAACACCGAGGTACTCGTGAAGCCGCTCCATCCGCGACGGCAGTTCTGCTTGGGTAAATTCCTGGATGATCTGGCCGTGCTCCATCACCATGAACCGGTCGGCCAGCTTCGCGGCGAAGTGGAAGTTCTGCTCGACCATCATGATGGTGTAGCCCTGCTCGCGCAGCGTCGTCACCATCGTCGCGAGCTTTTGCACGATCACCGGCGCCAGGCCTTCGGAGATCTCGTCGAGCAGCAGCAGCTTCGCGCCGGTGCGCAGGATGCGCGCCACCGCCAGCATCTGCTGCTCGCCGCCCGACAGGCGCGAGCCCTGGCTGGCCTTGCGCTCGTGCAGGTTCGGGAACATCGCGTAGATCTGCTCGATCGGCATGCCGCCCGGGCTGAGCGTGGGCGGCAGCAACAGGTTTTCTTCGGCCGAAAGCGAGGCAAAGATACCGCGCTCCTCGGGGCAGTAGCCAATCCCGAACCGCGCGATGCGGTGCGTCGCCAGGTTCACCGTCTCGGAGCCGCGCACCTTGATCGACCCCTTGCGCGTGCCGATCATGCCCATGATGGCGCGCAGCGTGCTGGTGCGGCCGGCGCCGTTGCGCCCGAGCAGGCTCACGACCTCGCCCTCGTTGACGTGGAAGTTCACGCCATGCAGCACGTGCGACTCTCCGTACCAGCCGTGCAGTTCCTTCACATCGAGATAGGGCGCACTCATCAATGGGCTCCCTTCAACTCGGTATTCGCGCTGCCCATGTAGGCCTCGATCACCGCGGGGTTCTTCGAGACCTCGTCATACGGGCCTTCGGCGAGCGTGGCACCGTGCTGCAACACGGTGATCGTGTCGGCGATGCTGGCGACGACGCTCATGTTGTGCTCGACCATCAGCACGGTGCGGTTCTCGGCCACCTTCTTGATGAGCTCGCGGATGCGGTCCACGTCTTCCAGGCCCATGCCCTGGGTGGGCTCATCGAGCAGCATCAGTTTGGGCTCCATCGCCAGCGTGGTTGCGATCTCGAGCGCGCGCTTGCGCCCGTAGCTCAGCTCCGCGGCGGGGAGCGCCGCATAGTCGTCGAGATCGACCGCCTGCAGCAACTCGTGCGCCCGTGCGTCGAGCTTGGCGAGCGAGCGCTCCGACTTCCATAAGTGGAACGAGGTGCCGAGCTTGCGTTGCAGTGCCACACGCACGTTCTCGAGCACGCTCAGGTGCGGGAACACGGCCGAGATCTGGAACGAGCGGATCACGCCGCGGCGCGCGATCCCCGCTGGCTGGGCGCCGGTGATGTCGACGCCATTGAACAGGATCTTGCCCGCCGTCGGAGTCAGGAACTTGGTCAGCAGGTTGAAGCAGGTCGTCTTGCCGGCGCCGTTCGGGCCGATCAGCGCATGGATGCTGCCGCGCTTGACGCGCAGGTTGACCTTGTCCACGGCGACAAAACCCTTGAACTCCTTCGTCAGGTTGCGGGTCTCCAGGATCAGGTCAGCGTCGCTCATGAATGCACCCTCAGCGCTGCGCGCCGCCCTGGCAGGCGCGAATTCGCCTTCGCGCGGCCCGCTGTGCTCACGGGCGGACCCTTGACGCTGCGCGCCACCTGAGGAGGTTCGAGGGCGACGTTGGCGCCCAGCCGCTGCGACAGGGTGCGGGCGACGGCGAGCACGGCCTGCCTGTGACGCTCGCCGTGATCGACACCGAGCAAGGCCTTGTTGAGGCAGACCGCGACGCCGGCGACGGCCTGGCCCGAAGCATCGAACACCGCCGCACCGAACGAGTAGACGCCTTCGCGCACGCTCTCGTCGTCGATGCTGAAGCCGCGCCGGCGTGTCAATGTGCGCTCCTTCAGCACGGCGTCGATGCTGCGCGGACCCTTGCGAGTGAGCAGCGGCAAGGGCTCGGCCGGGTACAGGCCGCGCACAGCGTCGATCGTGTGATGGGCAAGCATCGCCCTGCCGCTTCCGGAGAGGTAGGCCGGCAGCCGCATGCCGACGTTGAAGGCCAGACCGAGCGGGCGCGAACCGTTGCGCACCGCGACGTAGAGCGCATCGCCGCCGCTCAGCACCGACAACACGACCGTTTCCTCGGGCGCTGCGCCGCGCTCGGCCCACAGCGCGTTGAACTCCTGCGCGACGCCGGTGCCCGAGACGAACGCCTCGGCCAGGCCCATCACGCGCGGTCCGATCAGGAACGCACCGTCACTCTGGCGGCGCAGATAGCCGAACGACATCAGCGTGCTGCACAGCCCGTGCACGCTGCTCTTGGGCAGGTCCAGCTCGCTCGCCAGGCGTGCCAGGCTCATCGGTTCGCGCTGCTGCGCGAGCAGCTCGAGCAGGGTCAGCGCCCTCGAAACCGCCGGCACGTGCGCCGCCCCCGGAGCCTTGGACGGCACCGGGATCACGGGCACTCGGGTCGATGCAGACATGGTGTACAGAAAGGTCTCCGCAGCAGAAGTTCAGTAGGCTGAACTCCGTTCAATGGGTGAGCGACGCAGTCTAGTGACTTCGATGCCATCTTTTTCACGTCATGGCTTCATTTCACGGGAAATTCCTTAGAGGGTTTACCCGCCCATCGCGTTCAGTCCGGCGCCGATGCAGGTGCGCTCAGCGCGGCGGCTTCGAGGTCTCGCCGTTCATCACCCGCCAGGGCCGGCGTCGACGCGTGCGACGCATCCGAAGCGCACCGGCATCAGGCGCCGGCCTGCGGCGCGCGCCGCGCCTCGGGTGCAGCGCGCGGCCGGCGTTCGCTGATCCAGCCCACCGCGCACAGCCCCGCGACGAGCGCGGCCGCGCCAGCGAACTGCTGCAACAGGCTCAGTCGGTGCGCGTTCCACAGGAACAGCGCGGTCGCCCCCAGCAGCGCGACGAACAGAGCGGCCGCGAGCCACTGTGCCGCACGCGACATCGGTGGGTCGAAGCGCGCCACGCCCTTGATGTCGAACGCTGGCTTGGGCCAGCGCTGGGCCACATCGCTCGGGCGCCAGCCCGGGTGCATGAACCAGACGCGCAGCTTGTCGCCCCAGCGCTCGGCGCGCCAGCAATCCTTCGCCAGCTCGGCGTAGTACTGCAGATTCGCCCACAGTGGATTCCAGCTGCGCAGCGGGCCGCGCGTGCCGTAGACGCAGGGTTCTGCATCGTCTTCCTCGGTGAAGCTGCCGAACAGGCGGTCCCAGACGATCAGGATGCCGCCGTAGTTGCGGTCGAGGTACCTGTCGTTCACGGCATGGTGCACGCGATGGTTGCTCGGCGCGCAGAACCAGCGGTCGAAGGCGCCGAGCCGACCGATCTGCTGGGTGTGGACCCAGTACTGGTAGAGCAGATCGATCAGCGCAACCACCGCGAACACCAGCGGCGGAAAGCCCAGCAGCGCCATCGGCACGTAGAACACCCAGCCGGCGAGCCAGCCGCTCGAGGTTTGGCGCAACGCGGTCGAGAGGTTGTAGTCCTCGCTCTGGTGGTGCACCACGTGGGCAGCCCAGAGCAGCGCCACCGTGTGGCCCAGGCGGTGGTGCCAGTAGTAGCACAGGTCGTAGAGCACGAGGCCGGCGACCCACACCCACACGGCGTCCACCGAAAGCTGCCACGGCGCCAAGTGTGTAAAGAAAGCACTGTAGATCGCCACCGTCAGCAGCGCGCTGAACACGCCGGTGAGCTGGCTCATGACGCCCAGCCCGATGCTGTTGAGCGCGTCGTTGAGCCGGTAGGTGTCGCGACCGCGCATGCGCCCGACCACGAACTCGATGCCGATCAGCGCCAGGAACACCGGCTTGGCGAGCACGATGATCTGCGCGCCAGTCACCGCACGCCTCGCGCCCGGCCGCAGCGTTGCACTTGCGATGCCGTGCAGTGAAGACCTGAACAGCAGCAGCCTACTCTGCGCAATGGCATGGGCGCTTCGATCCGGCGGCTCAGGCCCAACCCTTGCCCCTGCGAAGCTGAGCAGTGCAGGCCTGAGCACGAGCCGCCTTCTCTGCGCAATGGCATAGGCGCTTCGATCCGGCGACTCAGACGAGGCAGCCGCGTGCGTCGATCGGCCACAGCGCCTCGACCACACCGTGCGCCAGGCCGCCGCGCACCGCGACATAGCGGTCGTGCAGGTTGACGGTGGGGTCGCAGTGGCCGGGCACGAGCCAGACCGTGTCGCCGAGCTCCGGCAGTGCTGCGGCAGCGTCGATGGTACGCACGATGCCGTGTTCGTCGCCCCCGTTCGCGAACACCAGCCCCGCCGCGAACCGGCCCCGAACCACGGACTCGTCCGGTCGGCCCGCCGTGCGGCTTGCGTCGCCCTCGCTGCACCAGATGCGCGGCGGACCCGAATCGATCGCGTGCGCCTTGTGGCCGGCGTCGACCACCGCATGCGACACGCCGCGACTCACGACCTGGGACTTGACGAAGAGCGCGTGCTCGAAGCGCGGCGCGCTGGCGTCGGCGCCGGGTTGGTTGTCGGCGTAATCGCGATCCATGAACAGATAGCTGCCGGCCTGCAACTCGCCGTAGACCCCGCTCGCGGCCTCGAACTCGAACGTGCCGGTGCCCGCGCCGCTCACCAGCGGACACGACATGCCGGCGCGCGTGATGCTGGCCTGCGCTGCGCGCACCCGCGCGACCGCCTGACGCACCGCCGCCTCGCGCTCGGCCGCACTGCGCAGGTGCTGGGCGCCGCCGTGATAAGCCTGCAGGCCGGCCAGGCGCATGCCGCCATCCGCCTGTCCCTGCGCCACCACCTGCTGCGCGAGCGCACCGGCTGCGGCAGGCGCGACGCCGCAGCGGCCCTGGCCGACGTCGATCTCGACGAACACATCCGCCGAGCTGCGCGCGCGCTGCAGCGCGCGTGCGAGCCGCTCGACGCCAAGCGCCGAGTCCACGGCGACTGCGAGTCGGACCTGCCGGGCCAGTTCGGCCAGTCGCGCCAGCTTGGACGGTGCGATCACCTCGTTGGTGATGAAGATGTCGGGCACGCCGGCTCCGGCCAGCGCCTCGGCCTCACTGAGCTTTTGCACGCACACGCCGACCGCGCCGGCGGCCATCTGGGCCCGCGCGAGCACGGCGCTCTTGTGCATCTTGGCGTGGGGTCGCAATCGCACGCGGCGCTCGCGCGCGAATGCCGCCATCGCCGCGAGGTTGCGCTCCATCGCGTCGAGGTCGATCACGAGCGCCGGCGACTCGACATCGGCGGCGCGCTCGCCGACGCGCACCGAGGTCGGACTCATCGCAACACCTTCCGCGCGCACCCTGCCAGGGACCGGACAGGTGCCGCTTCGCGGCGCCGGGCCCGGTCCGGCCTGGGGTGGCCCGACGCGGCGACGTGG
>JBDSBD010000054.1:0-7064 GCA_039921765.1 Burkholderiaceae bacterium | reverse complement strand
TCATCGCGTCGACGACGCGCTGATCGACCGGCGTGGTGGCGCCGTAGTCCATGTAGATCGGGAAGTGCGGGGTCATGTCCATGCGAGTTCGTCCCGGCGGCGCGGTGCGGAACCGCGCGCCGTTTGTCTGCTGCTTACTTGTTGAAGGCCGCGCCGAGCGCGAAAACAGAGTTCGGCGCGGTAATCTTGATCGGCTTGACGACCGGCTGCGAAGAGATCGCGCGCTTGACCGGGTGCTCTTCGATCGAGACGCCCTTCGCGAGTTGCTCGTCGACCAGCTTGCGCAGCGACACCGAGTCGAGAAACTCGATCATCTTCGAGTTGAGGCTGGCCCACAGATCGTGCGTCATGCAACGGCCCGCGTCCTCGCCCATGCAGTTTTCCTTGCCGGCACAGCCGGTGGCGTCGATCGGCTCGTCGACAGCGACGATGATGTCGGCGACCGTGATCTCCTCGGCCTTGCGGCCCAGCGAATAGCCGCCGCCCGGTCCACGCGTGCTTTCGACAAGCTCGTGGCGGCGCAGCTTGCCGAACAATTGCTCCAGATAGGAGAGTGAAATCTGCTGGCGCCCGCTGATGGCGGCCAGTGCAACCGGCCCGGTGTGCTCGCGCAATGCGAGGTCAATCATCGCGGTGACCGCAAAACGGCCGTTGGTGGTCAAACGCATTGAATTCTCCTTAAGCTCAGGTCGGCGGTGCAGTGACGAAGGTGCGACTCCGGTACTCCCGACTTGGTCGGCCGCTACGGGAAAACCCGAAATCCCGAGCAGTTTTGTCGAGTATAGCCGAAACCCTTTGATTTGGTCGGGATTGGCCCCGGAAGTTCCCTCTCACGACCGGCTTCTTGCCGCCCTCGCGTCCCTGACGCGAGCAGGGGTGGCTGCAACACCGGACACGCCTCGCGCACGCGCCACATGCGCGAAGCGCGCTCTCAAGCTCCGCCCGGACCGGCCTGGAAGATGGCCACGTTGTCGGCTCCACCCGCCCCGAAGGCCTGCTCGCGCAGATGCGCCAGCTGATCCCGAACCCGGGCCGCCTTCTCGAACTCGAGGTTGCGGGCATGCTCCAGCATCTGCTTCTCGAGCAACTTGATGCGCTTGCTCAGATCTTTCTCGCTCATGCCTTCGATCGCGGCGGCTTCGACCGCCGACTTCAGGTCGTCCTTCGCACTCTTTTCGCTGTAGACCCCGTCGATCAGGTCGCGCACCTTCTTCACGATGCTCTTGGGCGTGATGCCCATCGTCTCGTTGTGGGCCATCTGCCGGGCGCGGCGACGCTCGGTTTCGTCGATGGCCCGGCGCATCGATTCGGTCATCTTGTCGGCGTACAGGATGGCGCGGCCGTTCAGATTGCGCGCCGCGCGGCCGATGGTCTGGATCAGGCTGCGCTCGGAACGCAGAAACCCCTCCTTGTCGGCATCCAGGATCGCGACCAGCGAGACCTCGGGGATGTCCAGGCCCTCGCGCAGCAGATTGATGCCCACCAGCACATCGAACGCACCCAAGCGCAGGTCACGCAGGATCTCGACGCGCTCGACCGTGTCGATGTCGCTGTGCAGATAGCGAACCTTGACGCCGTTGTCGGCCAGATAGTCGGTGAGCTGCTCGGCCATGCGCTTGGTCAGGGTCGTGATCAGCACGCGCTCGTGAACCATGACACAAGCACGGATCTCCTGCAGCACATCATCGACCTGTGCTGCAGCGGGACGAACCTCGACCTTGGGATCGACCAGGCCGGTCGGGCGCACCAGTTGCTCGACCACCTGCCCGGAGGTGCGCTTCTCATAGTCGGCAGGGGTGGCCGAAACGTAGATCACCTGGCGCATCTTGCGCTCGAACTCCTCGAACTTGAGCGGCCGGTTGTCGAGCGCACTCGGCAGCCGGAAACCGTACTCCACCAAGGTCGTCTTGCGCGAGCGGTCGCCGTTGTACATGCCGCCGAACTGGCCGATCAGGACATGGCTCTCGTCGAGGAACATCAGCGCATCGGCGGGCAGATAGTCCACCAGCGTGGGCGGTGGGTCGCCCGGCTTGGCACCGGAGAGGTGGCGCGTGTAGTTCTCGATGCCCTTGCAGTGGCCAACCTCCTGCAGCATCTCCAGGTCGAAGCGGGTGCGTTGCTCGAGGCGCTGCGTCTCGACCAGCTTGCCCATCCCCACCAATTCGGCCAGGCGGGTGCGCAACTCGTCCTTGATCGTCACGATGGCATCGACCACCCGTTCGCGCGGCGTCACATAGTGGCTCGATGGGTAGACCGTGAAGCGCGGAATCTTCTGCCGGATCTGACCGGTCAGCGGATCGAACAGCTGCAGCGACTCGACCTCGTCATCGAACAGCTCGATGCGGACCGCCAGCTCCGAGTGCTCGGCCGGAAACACGTCGATGGTGTCGCCGCGCACCCGAAACCCCCCGCGCGAGAAGTCGATCTCGTTGCGGGTGTACTGCATGCGCACCAGCTGGGCGATGACGTCGCGCTGGCCGATGCGGTCGTGCACGCGCAAGGTCATCACCATCTTGTGATAGTCGCTCGGATTGCCGATGCCGTAGATCGCCGAGACGCTCGCGACGATCACGACGTCGCGCCGCTCGAGCAGACTCTTGGTGGCCGAGAGGCGCATCTGTTCGATGTGCTCGTTGATCGCACTGTCCTTCTCGATGAACAGGTCGCGCTGCGGCACATAGGCCTCGGGCTGGTAGTAATCGTAGTAACTGACGAAGTACTCGACCGCGTTCTTCGGAAAGAACTCGCGGAACTCCGAATACAGCTGTGCCGCGAGCGTCTTGTTGGGCGCGAAGACGATCGCCGGTCGGCCCATCTGGGCGATCACGTTGGCCATCGTGAAGGTCTTGCCCGATCCGGTCACGCCCAGCAAGGTCTGGAAGCTCAGACCATCGCGCAGGCCCTCGACCAAGGCCTTGATCGCCTCGGGCTGATCGCCTGCCGGTGGGTAGGGCTGAAACAGCTGGAACGGCGAATCCGGATAGGCCACAAACCGTCCCTCGGGCGGCCCGGAATCGATGGCGGATTCGTCAACTTCGAACAGCTCGGCCATGGCAGATAAAATCTCCGGGTATTCCCGCCCGACCAATCGGCCGGGCAACCGTGCACCTTAGCGGAAATGCTCCGCCCCATCCACTGACAAGGACTGACGATGTCTACTTTGTTCGCTGCCGTTGACATGGCCCCGCGCGACGCGATCCTCGGGCTGAACGAGCAGTTCAACGCCGACCCGAACCCGGCCAAGGTGAACCTGGGCATCGGCGTGTATTGCGACGAACAAGGACGACTTCCGCTCCTCAAGTGCGTGCAGCAAGCGGAGAAAGTGATGATGGAGACGCCGAAGGCCAAGGGCTATCTGCCGATCGACGGCATCGCCGCCTATGACCGTGCGGTGCAGGGCCTGGTGTTCGGCAGCGACAGCGAAGCCGTGCAAGCGGGCCGCGTCGTGACCATCCAGGCTCTGGGCGGCACCGGCGGGCTCAAGGTGGGCGCCGATCTGCTCAAGCGAATCAACCCGGCCGGGAAAGTGTTGATCAGCTACCCGAGCTGGGAGAACCATCGGGCGCTGTTCGAGGGCGCGGGCTTCAAGGTCGCAACCTATCCCTACTACGACGCAGCCCACCGCGGCATCGCGTTCGAGGCGATGCTCGCCGCGCTCGACCAGGCCGCGGCCGGCACGATCGTCGTGCTGCATGCCTGCTGCCACAACCCGAGCGGCTATGACCTGACGCCTGCACAGTGGGACAAGGTCATCGAGACGGTCCGCTCCCGCAAGCTCGTGCCCTTTCTCGACATGGCCTACCAGGGATTCGGCGAAGGCATCCAGGAAGACGGCGCGGTGATCGCAAGCTTTGTCGCCGCGGGGCTCGATTTCTTCGTCTCGACCAGCTTCTCGAAGAGTTTCTCACTGTACGGCGAGCGCGTCGGCGCTCTGAGCGTGGTCTGCGGCTCGAAGGACGAGGCGATCCGGGTGCTGAGCCAGCTCAAGCGCGTGATCCGCACCAACTACTCCAACCCGCCGACACACGGTGCCCAGGTGGTCACCATGGTGCTGACCACGCCGGCGTTGCGGGCTCTGTGGGAAGAAGAACTCACCGGCATGCGCCTGCGTATCAAACAAATGCGCCGTGCACTGCAAGACAAGCTGACCGCTGCCGGCCTGAAGCAGGATCTGAGCTTCATCACGCGTCAGAAGGGCATGTTCAGCTATTCGGGACTGCGCGCCGATCAGATGCAGCGTCTGCGCAACGAATTCGGCATCTATGGCATCGACTCGGGACGCATTTGCGTCGCGGCACTGAATCACGCCAACATTGACGCCGTGGTCACCGGCATCGTCAAGGTTTCCGCCTGAGCGGCGGCGGCGATTGCGCGCCACGGTAAGCGGTCGGGCCGGGCCGGGGTCGCGCGGCGACGTCGAAACCCTCGCCGACCGAAACTCGGGGTCGAGAACGCCAATAGCCCGCCAAAAGCCGCGTTGATGCGGGTTTCACCTCGGGGCGCGACAGCGCACGATGGTCGATGCAGCCCTAGAATGCTGCGTCGCACCATTCACTTGCCAAGGCCCTCGATGCTGTATCCGCTCTATGAATCCCAACGGGCATTGCTGAGCCCGTTCGCCGAATTCGCAAGCGCCACCTCGAAGCTGTACAGACACCCGCTCTCGCCCTTCACTCACATCCCTGGTGCGCAGCGCCTGTCGGCCGGCTTGGATTTGATGCACCGGCTCTCGAAGGAATACGAGAAGCCCGAGTTCAACATCACCTCGGTCAAGGTCCACGGCGTCGACGTCGCGGTGCAGGAGCGGGTCGCGCTCGTCAACCCGTTCTGCCGACTGCTGCGCTTCAAGCGCTTCACCGACAACCCGGCGGTGCTCGAGCGCATGAAGGATCACCCCACGGTGCTGGTGGTAGCGCCACTGTCGGGTCACCACGCGACCTTGCTGCGCGACACGGTGCGCGAGTTGCTCAAGGACCACAAGGTCTTCATCACCGACTGGACCGATGCGCGCATGGTGCCGGCCGCCGTCGGTGCGTTTCATCTCGACGACTACGTGGCCTACGTGCAGCAGTTCATCCGCCACATCGGAGCGCACGTCAACGTGATCTCGGTGTGCCAGCCGACCGTGCCGGTGCTGGTGGCGATCTCGCTGATGGCCAGCAACGGCGAGCCCACGCCGCGCACGATGACGATGATGGGCGGACCGATCGACGCGCGCTGCTGCCCGACCGCCGTGAACAACCTGGCCACCACCAAGAGCCTCGACTGGTTCCGCAACAACGTGATCCACCGGGTGCCGAGCAACTATCCGGGCGCCGGCCGGCCGGTGTATCCGGGCTTCTTGCAGCACACCGGTTTCGTTGCGATGAACCCGGACAGTCACCTGAAGTCGCACTACGACTACTTTCTCGACCTGGTGCGCGGCGACGGTGACAGCGCCGAATTCCACCGCGAGTTCTACGACGAGTACAACGCCGTGCTCGACATGCCGGCCGAGTACTACCTCGACACGATCCAGTTCGTGTTCCAGGACTTCGCGCTCGTCACCGGCAACCGATACGTGCATGGCCAGGCGGTGCACCCACAGGACATCGAGACCACCGCGCTGCTGACCATCGAAGGCGAGCTCGACGACATCTCCGGCGCCGGCCAGACGCGCGCGGCGCACGGTCTGTGCACCGGCATCCCGGCGAGTCGACGGTTCCACTTCGATGCGCTCGGAGCCGGCCACTACGGCATCTTCTCGGGCCGACGCTGGCGCGAAACGGTCTACCCGAAACTGCGCGACTTCATCGCCACGCACCAGCGTGCTGCTGCGGCCCCCTCGGCAGTGAAGGCTCGAACCATTGCACCGACCGGCACCGGCCGACGCTCAGCCCCGCCACCGCACGCGCTCAACGGATCGGCGCGCAAGCCCCAGCCTGCCCCGGTACTCAACGGATCGGCGCCCAAGCCCCAGCCTCCTGTGGCTCTCAACGGCTCGCGCCACAAGGGCCTGGCAGTTGCGGGCGCCGTCGCCGCGACTCCGCGCGCGGCCAAGCCCGCCGCAAAGAAGGTCGCGCCAGCGCCCAGGAAAACCACGCGACGCACCGCCCGATAATGGCGCGGTGAGTTCGATCGCCGCCCTTTCCTCCTCCGTCTCTCGGCTTGCCGATGCGCTGAACGACGCGCTGCCACAGACCCAGTGCACACGCTGCGGCTATCCCGACTGCCGCGCCTACGCCCAAGCCGTGGCATGCGGCGAAGCGGACATCAACCAGTGCCCGCCAGGCGGTGACGAAGGCATCGTGCGACTGGCACGAATCAGCGGCCGCCCGTGGGTGGCGCTGAATCCGAACCATGGCGTCGAAGGCCCGCGCGCCGTCGTGCGGATCGACGAGGCCTGGTGCATCGGCTGCACCCTGTGCATCCAGGCCTGCCCGGTGGATTGCATCGTGGGCGCACCCAAGCTGATGCACACCGTGGTCGAGTCGCAGTGCACCGGCTGTGAGCTGTGCATCTCGGCCTGCCCAGTGGACTGCATTGCACTCGTTCCGGTGACTGGCCAGCGCACGGGCTGGAGCGCCTGGAGCACCGAGCAGGCAGCCCAGGCCCGAGCGCGTCACGAAGCCCGCGGGCAGCGACGGGCCGCCGCCGAGCCCGAACCGCCGAGCCCGGACGACACCTCGGCGCAACGCAAGAGCTCGGTGATTGAAGCCGCTCTGGCACGTGCCCGCGCAGCACAGCGCTGATGCTTTCCCCTTCCACCCGCCCCGGCCTGCGACCCGGCCCAACGCCTGATGAAAACCGCCGACATCGAACCCTTCTTCGCAACCCTGAAGGCTGCGAACCCCCAACCCGAAACCGAGCTCGAGTTCACCAGCGTGTTCGAGTTGCTGGCCGCGGTACTGCTATCGGCGCAGGCCACCGACGTGAGCGTGAACAAGGCAACGCGCCACTTGTTTCGGGTTGCGAGCACACCCCAACAGATGCTCGCGCTCGGCCTCGAAGGACTGACCGAGCACATTCGCAGCATAGGCCTGTACCGTACCAAGGCGAAGAACCTGATCGAGACCTGCCGCATC
>JBDSBD010000053.1:0-4996 GCA_039921765.1 Burkholderiaceae bacterium | reverse complement strand
CAAGGGCCTGTACCACGTCAACGCGGTGGACTGCGTCACCCAGTGGCAGGTGGTGGCCACGGTGCAGACCATCTCCGAGGCCCACATGCTGCCCGTCATCGAGCAGATGCTGGAGCAGTTCCCGTTCGAGATCCTGGGCTTCCATGCCGACAACGGCAGCGAATACGTCAACCGACGTGTGGCCAAGATGCTTGACAAGCTCAAGGCCGAGTTCACCCGCACCCGCCCCCGCCACAGCAACGACAACGGCCTGGCTGAGACCAAAAACGGCGCGGTGGTGCGCAAGGAGTTCGGCTACGCCCATATCCCGCAGCGCCATGCGACGCGCTTCAACACCTACTGCCGCGAGTACCTCAACCCGTTTCTGAACTTCCACCGGCCGTGCCTGTTCTCCAGCGACAAGCCCGACCCCAAGAAGCCCGGACGCATCAAGCGGGTGTACCTGGCCAAGGATGCGATGACACCACTGGACAAGCTGGCCAGCCTGCCCGAGGCCAACAGCGCCCTGCGCGAGGGAATCACGCTCAAGCACCTGCGCGAACTCGCCGCCGCGCTGACCGATATACAGGCCGCCGAAGAACTCAACGAAGCCAGACAGGCGCTGTTCCGGCGGGTGCCCGCCGGGACAGGTTGATGTGCGGGGAGGGGGGCCTCCGGCGGCCTGGCAGGGGCCTGAAAGTTAAAGACGAGACCAGCCCCAATACACTGCCAGCATCTACAACGGATCGACGCCCCGCGCGTCCCCGAGGTCAGGCCTCTCCAGGCTCATACCTGAATTGGAAAAGACTGCCGGCGCAAGAACAGGTTGCGTCCAGTGGGCCGGCTCACCGGCCCTTCGCGACGTCCTTGATCAAGGTCCACTTGCCGTGGTCGATCTGCACCAGGACCAGCGCACGCCGATCGTTGCCGATGTGGTCGCTCGGCGTCATGTTGAACACGCCTTCGGCGCCAACCACTTCACCCGCATGCTCCAGTGCGTCGCGCAGCGCGGTGCGAAACGCCGGGGTTCCGGGCTGGGCGGTCTTCAGTGCCACCGGAACCGCGTTGTCGAGCAACACGTAGGAGTCCCACACGGCCGCGCCGAACAGCGAGCGACTGCCGGCGCCCCATTTGCCTTCATAGGTCGTCACATAGTCCATCGCCACCTTCTTGACCGGATTGGTATCGGGCAACTGCTCGGCCACCAGTGCCGGTGACACCGGGAACATCACGCCGTCGACATCGCGCCCGCCGACGCGCACGAAGTCGGGGCTGGCAATGCCCTGTGTCATGTAGATCGGACCCTTGTAGCCACGCTTGCGCAACTCGATCACCGGCAACGCTCCGGTGGAACCCACGACCGCGAGGAACACCGCATCCGGGTGGGCGCTGATGACCTTCAAGACCTGCGGCGACACGCTTGTGTCGGCCGGGTTGTAACGCTCATCGGCCACGACCGTCAGCCCCCGCTTGGCACGGACTTTGTCGATCTCCTTGACGAAAGCCTCGCCGTACGAATTCGAGTAGGCGATGTAGGCAATCGTCTTGCCGTGTGCCGCTTCCATGCTGTCGAAGATGTATTCGCCCATCGTCGATTCGTTGGGTGCAAGCTTGAAGGCCCAACGCCGATTGCCTTCCTGCGGGACCGCGATCACGCCCGAACCCGCCAGGCTGAACATCGGCGTTTTCCCGGGCCCGACGACCTCGAGCATGGCCAGCGAGGTCGGCGTGAGCGACGGTCCGATGATGGCATCGACATGGTCCTCCTCGACGAGCTTGCGCGCCTGGCGTACTGCCTGCGTCGGGTCGCTCGCATCGTTCAACACGATGTACTGGACCTTTTGACCGCCCAGGGTCGGTGGCAATAGCTTGATGGTGTTGTGCGCCGGGATCCCCAGCGAGGCGCCGCCCCCGGTCTCCGACACCACGACCCCGATCTTCAGATCCGCATGGGCACTCAGCGCGCCGACTGCAAGCGCGAGAGCGCCTGCAACTTTCGTCATGACCTTCAGCATTGTCTTCATTCGGATCTCCCCATCGATGACCATCACCAAAAAAATCCTGGATCTACTGCGCGCGCCCATCGAGCGACCCGGCGCCGATGCCGACGCGCCGCAGCACACTCGCAAACAGCAGGCGCTCGACCTGGCCCTTTGGCTCGAACGCTCGAGCATCGCGGGCGCAGGCCCGCCGCACTTCATCGGAGAGCGTGTGGTTCGAGCCGCGCAGACCGTCGGCGGCGACTTGCACCTCGCAGGCTCGCTGCAAGGTCCACATCCAGCGGAATGCCGTGAATACATCGTCACCCACCACGAGCATGCCGTGATTGCGCAGGATCAGGATGTGCTTGTCGCCCAGGTTCGCGGCCAGGCGCGGACCTTCGCCCGCGTGCACGGTGATGCCCTCGAAAGCGTGGTACGCAACATCACCGAACAGCTCGGCGCCGTAGAAGTCGTCGTGCTGCAGGCCTTCGCGCTTGCACGCCACCGCCATTCCGGCGGTCGTGTGCGTGTGCATGATGCAGTGCGCGTCGGGTCGGGCTGCGTGGATGGCGCTGTGGATCACGAAGCAGGCGCGGTTGACGGGGTACGGTGTGGCCTCGAGCGGCGCTCCATCGAGCCCGATCTTGATGAGATTGCGGGCGGTGACCTCGTCGTAGTTCAGCCCGAACGGGTTGATCAGGAAGGCCGGCAGCGCGCCGGGCACACGCACCGTGATGTGATTGAAGACCAGTTCGGTCCAGCCGAGATGGTCGAACACCCGATAGCACGCCGCGAGCTCGACGCGCAGTCGCCACTCGGTGGGATCCATGCCTGGTGGGGGCGCGTCCTGCAGCTCAATCAGCATGTCGGTGGTCACGTCGGTCTCCTCATTCACACGTCGAGCACCAGAACCGGCGAAAGTGCGCGCGACACACACACCATCATCGAGCGGCCAGCCTTGCGCTCTTCCTGAGACAGCACGTAATCACGATGATCGACCTCGCCCTCACACACCTCGGTCTCGCAGGTTCGACACAAACCCTCGCGGCACGAGAACGGCCGGCGGTGGCCGTTCGCCTCGAGCACTTCGAGAATGCTCTTGTCGGGTGGCACGACAAGCGACCCACCGCTGCGCCGCAACTCGATCGTGAATGCGCCGGCCGCAGCCACCTTGGACGGTGACTCGACGGGTGCGACGAAATACTCGAAGTGCACCGCATCCTGCGGCCAGTGCGACGACGCGTTCCTCACCGCCTGGTTCAACGGCTGCGGTCCGCAGCAGTAGACGTGGACCCCACGACCCACTTCCGCCAGATGACTCGACACATCGAGCACCGAATCACGCTCGTCGTCGAAGTGCAAATTCAGGCGCGACGCCGCATACCCGCGCAAGGTCTCGTAGAACGCTGCGCGCTGGCGGTTGCGGGCCGCATAGACAAGGTGCCAAGGCCGAGCGTTCGCCTCGCACCAGCGCACCATTGCCATGATCTGGGTGATGCCGATACCGCCGGCGATGAACAGGTAGCCCTCGGCCTGCGGCTCGAGCCGGAAGTTGTTGCGCGGCGCGCTGATGGTGAGCGGCGTGCCGCGACGCACCGACTGATGCACGAATTCCGATCCGCCACGGCCGTTCGCGGCGCGCCCCACGCCGACCAGGTAGTGGTCGGGTGACCGACCGTCGTTGACCAGCGAATAGTGGCGCACCATGCCGTTGGGCAGATTCACCTCCAGGTGCGCCCCTGGCTCGAACGCCGGGAGCGCCGCACCAGACGTCGCACGCAACTCGACCAGCACGACATCGCGCGCCTCAGCCTGCACATCGGTGACCTCGACCGAAAGCAACTCCTCCGTGGCGAATGACATTCGTGTGCGCTGTGAGAATGGAAAAGGGCGGCGTCGCGGCGATCCGGGCTTGCGCTTCAGGCGACGGCCGTCAGCGGGCTCTGCTTGCGCTCCTGCGCAATCCGCTCGTTCAACGTCCAGCGGAAATGCGACAGCGCCGCATCCGCACCGATCGCCAACAGCTTGAAATCGGGCTCGGCATCGAGCAGCTTCTGCTGCGCCTCGATCAACGCCTTGTCCTCGAGGAAACCTTCAACCATGCTGTTGTAAAGAGACAGCGCGATGTTCGGGTTGTCGATGTCGAAATCGTGCAGGTAGTTCCAGAAGTGATGCGTCGTGCGCCGCGTTTCAGGGGTCATGTACTGGCAGTTCCGATACTGGCGCGCACCTTCGAAATTGCCGCTGTCGGCCGCTCCAGCCGGCGCGAACATCGTCTCCATCAGGAAGATGCCAGGGATGTGCATGTTCGCGATGTTGCGACGGTCGACCTTCGCGGCCTTGTCGGCAATCACGCGCTTGTGGTACGGGGGCGATTCAGCGTCCTTGTGCCAGCGTTCCACCTTGAAGCCATTGGGCAGGCGTTCGATCGCAATGCGCTTGGTCTGGTACGCGTACTCTTCCGATCCGCCAAGAGAATGGGTATGGACGAATGCCAGATGCGCGAAGTCGGACAGGTTGTCCACGATGAGAAGCCAGTTCGCGTCGTAGTGCATGTACCCCGGCAGGCCGGTCCACTTCGGGTCGTGCAGCGGTGGGTAGTCGATGATCAGGTCCGGGTCCGCCTTGGCCGTATCCCCCATCCAGATCCACACCAGATGATCGCGCTCGACCACCGGATAGCTGCGCACACCCAACTTCGGCGGAATCATCTCCTGCCCTGGGATCTGGATGCACTTGCCCGACGGCGCGAACTTCATGCCGTGATACATGCAGCGCAAGTCGTCCCCTTCGATACGCCCCATCGACAGCGGCGCACCGCGATGGCAGCATCGATCGTCGAGCACAACGACCTGGCCGCTTTCACCCCGGTACATCACCACGGGTTTCTCGAGGATCGTGCGGGCCAGCTTGGTGCCGTCAACCAGTTCGTGATCCCAGGCCGCCACGTACCAGCAGTTCCGCAGAAAGATTCCGTCTTCTTCCACCATCTCGATCTCCTGTATCGGTCCGTGCCAGCGGGTCGACCCGCTGGC
>JBDSBD010000052.1:0-8240 GCA_039921765.1 Burkholderiaceae bacterium | reverse complement strand
CAGCTTCTTCATGTCGCGCTGCACCAGCGCGACCAGACCGATGTAGATGATCGCGATCAACGACAGCGCGATCATGACGCCAGCCCATTCGTGGGAAGCGTCCGGCGCGATCGGCATCGAAAACCGCAGGAAGCCGTAGGCGCCGAGCTTGAGCATGATCGCGGCCAGCACCACCGAGCCGCCGGTGGGCGCCTCGACGTGAGCGTCAGGCAGCCAGGTGTGGATCGGCCACATCGGCACCTTGACCGCGAAGGCGAAGAAGAAGGCAAGGAAGATCCAGGTCTGCGCCCCTTCGGCAAGCGGCAGGCGGTGCCAGGTCTGGATGTCGAAGCTGCCGTTCGACTCGTAGTACAGATAGATCATCGCGACCAGCATCAGCAGCGAGCCAGCGACCGTGAACAGGAAGAACTTGAACGCGGCGTAGAAGCGCCTGGGGCCGCCCCAGATGCCGATGATCAGGTACATCGGGATCAAGGTGGACTCGAAGAACACGTAGAAGAGCATGCCGTCGAGCGCGGCAAACACCCCCACCATCATTCCCGACATGATCAGGAACGCGCCCATGTACTCGTTGACGCGTTCGGTGATCACCTCCCAGCCCGCCACGACCACGACCACGGTGATGAACGCGGTGAGCGGCACGAACCACAGCGACAGCCCGTCGATGCCGAGGTGGTAGCGCACGTTGAAGCGCTCGAACCAGACCCAGTTCTCCTCGAACTGCATCAACGCGGTGCTGGAGTCGAAGCCGCTGATGAGTGGCAGGGTGACCGCGAAACTTGCAACCGACGCGAGCAACGCGAGCCAGCGCACCGTGCGGGCGCGCTCCTTGCCCGTCAATGCGAACAACGCCGTGCCCGTGACGATCGGCAGCCAGATGGCGAGACTCAAAAGACCCATGTTCTTGTTCTCCGTGCCGACGCGCTCTAGCGACCGAGCAGCGCGCCCATGAAGGGCCACAACTGCCAGGTCATCAGGCTGACCACGCCCACGATCATCACCAATGCATACCAGTACAGATAGCCGCTCTGCAACAGGCGACCCACCACCGCGAGCCGCCCCACCGTGTTGGCCGAGCCGTCGATCATCACGCCGTCGATCAATGCGGCGTCGCCGCCCTTCCACAATCCGGTGCCGATGAGTCGGGCGCCGCGCGCAAGGATGTTCTCGTTGAACCAGTCCATGTAGTACTTGTTGTCGAGCAGCCGGTAGAGGAAACCGGAGCGCGCCTGGATCGCGGCAGGAATGTCGGGCCTGACCTGATAGAGCAAGTAGGCAACCAGCGCGCCGGCCAGCGCGAGCCAGGTCGACAGGGCGCCCAGGCCGTGCAGGGTCATCGCGCCCGCGCCGTGGAAGGCTTTCGCGAGCTCAGACATCGCCGGATGCGCGGCCGCGTTGACGAAGATCGAGTCCTTGAAGAGGTCGCCATAGAGCAAGGGCTCGATCGTCAGGTAGCCGATCACGACCGATGGGATGGCCAGCGCAATGAGCGGCAACGTCACGACCCAGGGTGACTCACGCGGCGCCAGCGGTGGGTGCTCGCCGTGCGCGCCGTCGTCGTCGTGGTGGTCATGCTCTCCCGGGAACGGCTTGTGGCGGAAGCGCTCCGGGCCATGGAACACCAGAAAATACAGCCGGAACGAATAGAGGGAAGTCACGAACACGCCCGCGACGACCGCGAAGTACGCAAACCCCGAGCCCCACAGATGGCTCTCGCGCACCGCTTCGATGATGCTGTCCTTGCTGTAGAAGCCTGCGAACAGCGGCGTGCCCACCAGCGCCAGCGTGCCGATCAGCATCGTGATCCAGGTGATCGGCATGTACTTGCGCAGGCCGCCCATGTTGCGCATGTCCTGGTCGTGGTGCATCGCGATGATCACCGAACCCGCGGTCAGGAACAGCAGGGCCTTGAAGAACGCGTGCGTCATCAGGTGGAACACCGCCACCGAATAGGCCGAGGCGACGAGCGCCACCGTCATGTAGCCGAGCTGCGACAGCGTCGAGTACGCAATCACGCGCTTGATGTCGTTCTGAACGACGCCCAGGAATCCCATGAACAACGCCGTGATCGCACCGATCACCATCACGAACGCGAGCGCGGTCTCGGACAACTCGAACAGCGGCGACATGCGCGCGACCATGAAGATGCCGGCCGTCACCATCGTGGCGGCGTGGATCAGTGCCGAGATCGGCGTCGGGCCTTCCATCGAGTCGGGCAACCACACATGCAGCGGGAACTGCGCGCTCTTGCCCATCGCGCCGACGAACAGGCAGATGCACATCACCGTGATGACCAGCCAGTCGCCATCGAACAGCGGCAGCGGGAAGGCAAGACTGGCCAACTGCGGCGCGGCGGCGAACGCCTCGGCGTAGTTCAGCGTGCCCGCATACGCGACCACCAGCGCGATGCCGATAATGAAGCCGAAGTAGCCGACCCGGTTGACGATGAACGCCTTCAGGTTCGCGTAAACGGCCGTCGGCTTCGTGTACCAGAAGCCGATCAGCAGATAGCTCACCAGCCCCACCGCCTCCCAGCCGATGAACAGTTGCAGGAAGTTGTTGCTCATCACGAGCATCAGCATCGAGAACGTGAACAACGAGATGTACGAGAAAAAACGCTGGTAACCGGGGTCCTCGGCCATGTAGCCGATGGTGTAGATGTGGACCATCAGCGAGACGAAGGTCACGACCACCATCATCAGGGCACTGAGCCCGTCGACGAGAAAACCGATCTCCATCTTCAGGCCGCCGACGTGCATCCATTCGTAGACGGTGGCATTGAAGCGTGCGCCATCGACCGCGACCGACCACAGCACCATGGCCGAGATCACGAAGGAGATCGCCACGCCGAGGATTGCCAGCGTGTGGGCGCCACGTCGACCCACCAGCGTGGGGAAGAGTCCGGCGGCAACCGCACCGACCAGCGGCGCGAGCGGTACCGCAAGCAACAGGTTCTGTGAGAGTTGTGCTGACATCGCTCAGGTCCGGTTCGCAGGCTGCAGCAGCAAGGTGCGCGCGCCCTCGCGCGGAAAGAATCTCGCCCCCATGCTCATCCCTTCAGCGCGTCGAGCTCGTCGACGTTGATGGTGGAGCGGTTGCGGAACAGCACGACCAGGATGGCCAGGCCGATTGCCGCTTCGGCGGCCGCAACCGTCAGGATGAAGAAGACGAACACCTGGCCTGCCATGCGATCCGACTCGGCGCCCAGGAAGTGCGAGAACGCGATGAAGTTCATGTTGACGGCGAGCAGCATCAACTCGATCGCCATCAACAGCACGATCAGGTTCTTGCGGTTCAGGAAGATCCCGACCACCGACATCGCGAACAGGATCGCTCCGAGCGACAGATAGTGGCACAGCGTGATCGGGCCCCAGGCCAATCCGATCATTTCGTTTCTCCTTGCGCAGTGCCAGCCGGGGTCGGTGCAGGCGACGGCTGATCTACCACGGGGTCGAGCTTGACGATGCGCACCAGGTCCTGCGGTCTGACGCGAACCTGCTCCGACGGCTTCTGGGACTTGGAATCCTTGCGCTGGCGCAAGGTCAGCGCGATCGCAGCAATGATGGCCACCAGCAGGATCACCGCGGCGAGTTGCAGCGGATAGAGGTACTTGCCGTAGACCTCGATGCCCAGCATCTTGGTGTTGCCGAGTTTGAGCGCGGCGGCATCGAGCCCCGGCGCCTCCGGAACGTTGAAACCCGGCAGCAACACCGCGGCCATCTAGAGCGCAATCACGACGCCGATCACCGCCGCCAGCGGGAAATGCTTCCAGAAGCCTTCACGCACCACGCTGGAGTCGACGTCCAGCATCATCAGGACGAACAGGAACAGCACCATCACCGCGCCCACATAGACGAGGACGAGCGCGATGGCGAGGAACTCGGCGCGCAGCAGCATCCAGATGCAGGCCGCACTGAAGAACGCCAGCACCAGGTACAGCGCCGCATACACGGGGCTGCCGGCGGTGATGACGCGAAACGCGGCAAGCAGCAATACGCCGGAGAAGATGTAGAAGAGCGCGGTGTTGATATCCATGTTGTTCTTGGCGTGCAAGGCTGGCGCGGCGCAACCGGCAGCCCCCTCAGGCTGCGGCCCGAGGGGTCAGCGGTACTTCGCGTCCGCCTCCCGGGCCTTGGCGATCTCGCTCTCGTAGCGGTCACCCACAGCGAGCAGCATGTCCTTGGTGAAATACAGGTCGCCACGCTTTTCGCCGTGGTACTCGAGGATGTGGGTTTCGACGATCGAATCGACCGGGCAGCTCTCTTCGCAAAAGCCGCAGAAGATGCATTTGTACAGGTCGATGTCGTAACGCGTGGTGCGACGCGAACCGTCTTCGCGCATCTCCGACTCGATCGTGATCGCCAGCGCCGGGCACACCGCCTCGCACAGCTTGCAGGCGATGCAGCGCTCCTCGCCGTTCTCGTAGCGGCGCAGTGCATGCAGGCCGCGGAATCGCGGCGACAGCGGCGTCTTCTCTTCAGGAAACTGCACCGTGATCGTCGGCGACAGGAAATGCCGCCCGGTCACCGCCAGGCCCTTGATGAGCTCGACGAGCATCAGACTGGAAAAAAGGCCCTTGATGGAAGCTACGGCAGACATGGCAAATCTCACTTCTTGAAGGTCAGTGCCAGATGTTGAACGGCGACTGGATCCAGAACCCGATCAGCACGAGCCAGATCAGCGTGATCGGGATGAAGACCTTCCAGCCCAGGCGCATGATCTGGTCATAGCGAAAGCGCGGGAACGTGGCGCGCGACCAGAGGAAGATCGTGACGACGCAAAAGGTCTTGCCGAACAGCCAGCACCAGTTCCAGAAACACATCGACTGCACAATCCACTGCGGCGTGTCCATGCCGAAGAGCGCAAACGAGACCGGCGCATACCAGCCGCCAAGGAACATCACGACGGCCAGCGCCGAGATCAAGATCATGTTGGCGTATTCGGCGAGAAAGAACATCGCGAACGCCATGCCGGAGTACTCGACCATGTGGCCGGCCACGATCTCCGATTCGCCCTCGACCACGTCGAACGGTGCCCGGTTGGTTTCGGCCATCCCCGAGATGAAGTAGACGACGAAGATCGGCAGCAAGGGCAGCCAGTTCCACGACAGGAAGGTCGCCCCATGCGAGGCGAACCAGCCCTTGCCCTGGCCGGTGACGATGTCGGACATGTTCAGGCTGCCCGTCACCATGAGCACGACGACGAGCGCAAACCCCATCGCGATCTCGTAGCTCACCATCTGCGCCGACGCACGCAGTGCCCCGAGAAAGGCGTACTTCGAATTGGAGGCCCAGCCGGCAATGATCACGCCGTAGACCTCCATCGAGGTGATGGCCATCAGGAACAACAGTCCCGCGTTGATATTGGCCACCGCCACATCCGGGCCGAACGGGATGACCGCCCAGGCGGCGAGCGCCGGCATGATCGTCATCACCGGGCCGAGCAGGAACAGCGGCTTGTTGGCGGCGGTCGGAAGAATGATCTCCTTGAAGATCAGTTTCACGGCATCGGCGATCGGGGTCAGCAGGCCGCGCGGGCCGACCCGGTTCGGACCCGGACGGACCTGGGTCCAGCCGATCGCGACGCGCTCCCACAAGGTCAGGTAGGCGACGAAAACCATCAACGGCGCGACCAGCGCGATGATCTTCACGAGCGACCACACCACCGGCCAGGCCGATCCGAGCCACGACACACCGAATGCGTTGAACGACTCCAGCATCACGCAGCTCCGACTTTCTCGACTTCGAGGGGGCCGAACATCGGACCCAGCGCTGCCGTATCGGGATGGCCGGCCGGCACACGCACCGCGGTCTCGGCCAGACTCGCGTCGAGTCGCGCCGGCAGCACGGCCCAGGCCTCACCCTGTTGGATGCGCACCTTGTCACCGGGCGCCAAACCGAGTCGCTCCCACAACGTCGACGGCAGACTTGCCACCGGCGGGCGGGCGTCGGCGGTGAGCTGCAGCGAACTGGCGCGGCGCACCAGCGAATCAGTGCAATAGATCGGCACGTCGGCGACACGTTCCAGATCCGGCCCGGCCGCGTGCGGCGCGGCGCCGGCCGCAGCTGGCGCTGCATTGTTCAGGCGCGCCGGGATGCCGGCCACCTCACCGAGGGCCTCGGCGCACACTTCTTCGGAGCTCTCGAACTCGAACCCCGCCAGCTCCAGCGTATTGCCCAGCACACGCAGCACTTTCCAGGCCGGACGCGTGTCGCCGAGCGGCTTGACGACGCCGTTGAAGCCTTGCACCCGCCCTTCGGCGCTGATGAACGTGCCCGAGGTTTCGGTGAACGGGGCAATCGGCAGCAACACGTCGGCCAGTTCGAGCGCCGCATTCTTGAACGGGCTCATCACCACGATCATCTCCGCGCCCTGCAACGCGGCCGTCGCTGCGGCCGGGTTGGCCGCATCGAACGCCGGCTCGACGTTCAGCAACAGGCAAGCCTTCAAGGCCGACCCCTCGGCCGCACCGAGCATCTGTGCCGCGTTCAGCCCGCCCTCGCCCGGCAGCGCGCCCACGAGCTGTGCGCCCACCGTGTTGGCCGCCTCGCTCAGGTAGCCGACGCTGGCACCGACCTGCGCGCCAATCCAGTTCGCGAGTGCCAGCAACGTGACAGCCTGCGGATGCTGCGCCGCGGCGTTGCCGAGCAGCACGGCCTTGCGCTCGCCGCCGAGCAGGGATGCCGCGACCGCCTTGGCGGCGTCCGTGGTCTGGCCCGGCAGCGGCGGGGTGGCGCCGCTCACCGCGCCGATTGCGGCAGCCACATCGGCCAGCGCCTGCACCCAGCCGCTTGGCGCCACGCTTTGCTGCGTGGCCATCGCCATCAACCAATCGTCGTGGAGGGCGTGGAGACTGTGCACCTGGGCGCCGTGCCGTGTCGCTTGCCGCAGGCGCTGGGCGAGCAGCGGCTGGTCCTTGCGCAGGAACGAGCCGACGACGAGGACACGCTCCAGCGTGGAGAGCGACGCGATCGAGGTGCCGAGCCAGCGCGCCTGGCTCGGCGCGGCCGCGTTGTCGAAGTCGGCGTGGCGGGTGCGGAAGTCGATGTTCTCGCTGCCCAGGCCGCGCACCAGTTTGGCGAGCAGATGCAACTCCTCGACGGTGTTGTGGGCCGAGGCAAGCGCGCCAATGCTCTGCGCCCCGTGGTCGACCGAGATCTGGGTGAGGCCGCGCGCGACGTGGTCGAGCGCCGTGGCCCAGTCAACGTCCTTCCACACGCCGCCCTGCTTGATCATCGGCACCGTCAGGCGCTCCGTGGAGTTCAGCGCCTCGTACGAAAAGCGGTCACGGTCGGCGATCCAGCACTCGTTGATGTCTTCGTTTTCCAGCGGCACGACGCGCATGACCTGGTTGCTCTTGACCTGCACGACCAGATTGGTGCCCACGCTGTCGTGCGGGCTCACGCTCTTGCGACGCGAAAGCTCCCAGGTGCGTGCGCTGAAGCGGAACGGCTTGCTCGTGAGCGCACCCACCGGGCAGACATCGATCATGTTGCCCGAGAGTTCGGAGTCGATCGTCTCGCCCTTGATCGTGGTGATCTCGGCACGTTCGCCGCGCCGGATCATGCCGAGCTCCATCACGCCGCCAATCTCCTGGCCGAAGCGGATGCAGCGCGTGCAGTGGATGCAGCGCGTCATCTCCTCCATCCCGACCAGCGGGCCGGCGTCCTTGCGGAACACGACGCGCTTTTCCTCGATGTAGCGCGAAGCGGAGTAACCGTAGCCCACCGCGAGATCCTGCAACTGGCATTCGCCACCCTGATCGCAGATCGGGCAGTCGAGCGGGTGGTTGATGAGCAGGAACTCCATCACACCCTGCTGCGCCTTCAAGGCCTTCTCGCTGCGCGTGTGCACCACCATGCCGGGCGTGACCGGCGTCGCGCAGGCCGGCATCGGCTTGGGTGCCTTCTCGATGTCGACCAGGCACATGCGGCAGTTGGCCGCGATCGTGAGCTTCTTGTGGTAGCAGAAGTGAGGAATGTAGGTACCTGCCTTGTCGACAGCCTGGATCACCATGCTGCCCTCGGCAACCTCCACCTTCACGCCGTTGAGTTCGATTTCAATCATGAGACCCACCGCAACGCGGCTCGAAAAGCTCCCTTCCCGCACTCGCGGAAAGGCCGGGAATGGGGGCCCGCAGGCACGGCGCAAGGTCACGCATGCGCCGCCACCTTTGCCGTCTTGTGTTCGATGAGGTCGACGAACTCTTCGCGAAAGTGCTTGATCATCGCGCGCACCGG
>JBDSBD010000051.1:0-5335 GCA_039921765.1 Burkholderiaceae bacterium | reverse complement strand
CGATGTCGCTTTGCCCGGCACCGAGCACCGGAATCGGGTTGGTGTCGGTGCCGCGCGCGCTGTTCAGCGAGACGACGTCGTCGCTCGTGCCGACCAGGCTGCGCACGCGGCAGACAGCGGGCACGTTGGTCTTCACCCATTGGTCCCACCACTTGTTCAGGCTGAACAGGAACGGGCTGTCGGGTTCGAGCTCGCGCAGTTGCTGATTGCGGATCGTGGGCACCTTGGCCGCGAGCGACGCGATCGCGGCGCCGGTCTCGGGCGACGCGCACAGCACCAGCAGTCTGGTGTCGAGCGGGGTGTCGCGCAGCGGCTGCTCGATCAGGGCGTGGCGCACGATCAGGCCGCCCATGCTGTGGGCGATGATCGCGAGCGCCGCGTCGGGAAAATGGTCCCGGACCCAGTTGTCGAACGCCGCCGACACCAGCGCGATCGAGGGCGAGTGGCTCCAGACGCCGGTCGGGTAGCTATAGACCGCGCTCTTCCAGCCGGTCTGGCTCTCGATCCATTCGGGCAGCCGGCCGAACGAGGCTTCGTCGCCGCGCCAGCCGTGCACGAAGATGGCCGCCTTCTTCGGCCGTTCGTCGAGCACCTGGATCGTCACGACCTTGTAGTCCTTGTAGTCGACCACGTGGTGCTGCGCCAGGAACGCGCGGATGGCGTCGAGCGCGCTGTCGTCGAGCTCGCCGCGCTGCGCCTTCCCGAACAGCTCCATCAGGCGCTCGGCCACGATCGCGGGGACCTCGAACTCGTGCACGACGCAGCCGCGGATGAACACCTGGTGGGCCTCGATCTGCGCTCTCGTGCAGCCGGCGATGCGCGCCAGGTCGTCGAGATAGCGATCCTTCTGTTCGGCGTCGAACTCGGCGAAGCTGCGCTGCATCTTGATCTTGAACCGGACCAGGTCCGGCTGGTGCGCAGCGTCGTCGCGTGGGGTGAGCTCGTCCATGGTGAACCTCCGCCGGTGGCCACCGATACTGGAGCAAGGTGCCGGCGCGGGTCAAGGGTCCCCACCCCTTCGCCTGGTCGCCGAGATGACCGAGAATTGCGGGCGAAACCCGCGCACCACCCACTCCATGCTGACCCTCCTCTTCGACGGCATCGCCTACGGCATGCTGCTGTTCGTGCTCTCGCTCGGGCTGGCGGTGACGCTCGGGTTGATGAACTTCATCAACCTCGCGCACGGCGCGTTCGCGATGGCCGGCGGCTACATCACGGTGCTGCTGATGAACCGCCTGGGCATGCCGTTTCTGGCGAGCCTGCCGCTTGCCTTCATCGGCGCGGCGCTGCTCGGCGCGGTGTTCGAGCCGCTGCTGTACCGGCGCATGTACGGCAAGCCGCCGCTCGACCAGGTGCTGTTCTCGATCGGGCTGGTGTTCATGGCGATCACCGCGGTCGACTACTTCATCGGCTCGATGCAGCAGAACATCCACCTGCCCGACTGGCTCCAGGGCCGCTTCGACATCGAGTGGATCGGCATCGGCAAGTACCGCCTGTTCATCATCATCGTGTGCGCGGTGCTGACCTTTGGCCTGCAATGGGTGCTGTCGAACACGCGCTTCGGCAGCCAGCTGCGCGCCTCGGTGGACGACCCGCGCGTGGCTGCGGGCCTGGGCCTGAACGTGAACCGCATCTTCTTGCTGACCTTTGCGGTCGGCTCGGGCCTGGCCGGCCTGGGCGGTGCGCTCGGCGCCGAGGTGCTCGGGCTGGACCCGAGCTTCCCGCTCAAGTTCATGATCTATTTCCTGATCGTGGTTTCGGTCGGCGGCACCACCACCATCACCGGCCCGCTGCTGGCCGCGTTGCTGCTCGGCATCGCCGATGTGCTCGGCAAGTACTACGTTCCCAAGCTCGGCTCGTTCATCGTCTACACCTTGATGATCGTGATCCTGCTGCTGCGCCCGCAGGGCCTGTTCGCGCGCGCCGAGGGCGGCAAGTGAGCGCCCCGACGCCGGCTCTGGCACCGTCTCCGTCGCTTGTGGCGCTGCGCGCCGACGCGCGCTGGCGCTGGTGGGAGCTCGCGCTGCTCGCCGCGCTGCCGCTGTCGTGGTGGGCGCTGCCGGGCCAGGCGCTGCTGCTCAACGAGATCGCGATCCTGGCGCTGTTTGCGCTGTCGCTCGATCTGATCCTCGGCTACGCCGGCATCGTCTCGCTCGGCCATGCCGCGTTTCTCGGCTTCGGCGCCTATGCGGCGGCGCTGTTTGCCAAGCTGGTGATGCCCGATCCGTGGGTCGGGCTCGCGTTTGCCATCGTGCTGTCGGCGCTGCTCGGTGCGTTGTGCAGCCTGCTGATCCTGCGCGGCTCGGACCTGACGCGGCTGATGGTCACGCTCGGTGTCGCGCTGATCCTGTACGAGATTGCCAACAAGCTCGACTGGCTGACCGGCGGCGCCGACGGGCTGCAGGGCGTCGTGATGGGGCCGATCGTCACGCCGTTCGGGCGCTTCGACTTCGATCTGTACGGCCGCGTCGCGTACGCCTATTCGCTCGGGGTGCTGTTCGTCGCGCTGCTGCTGACACGCCGCCTCGTGCATTCGCCGTTCGGGTTCTCGTTGCAGGCCTTGCGCGACAACCGGCTGCGCGCCGCGAGCATCGGCCTGGCGGTGAACGTGCGTCTGATCGCGGTCTACACCGTGGGCGCGGCGATCGCCGGCGCGGCCGGGGCGCTGCTGGCGCAGACCAGCGGCTTCGCGTCGCTCGACGGCTTCGACTTCAACCGCAGCGCCGAGGTCCTGCTGGTGCTGGTGATCGGTGGCGCGGGATACCTGTACGGCGGCATCATCGGCGCCGTCGTCTTCAAGCTGCTGCACGACCTGGTCTCGGCCTGGACGCCGCAGTACTGGAACTTCTGGCTCGGCTTGTTCCTGGTCGTGCTGATGCTGGTCGGGCGCGAACGGCTGCTGAAGCCGTGGACATGGTGGCGCCGGTGATGCGCGCCGATCGCCGATCGCACCGGCGGTGCCGACCTGCCCGCCGCCGCCACCCGCTGCGGCGCAAGGAGGGCGCATGACCACGGTGCTCGAAACCCGCGGCCTGCTCAAGCGCTTCGGCGGCATCACGCCGACCAACGAGGTGTCGCTCAAGGTCGAGCGCGGCGCGCGCCACGCGCTGATCGGGCCGAACGGCGCAGGCAAGACCACGCTGATCAATCTGCTGACCGGCGTGCTCGCGCCGAGTGCCGGCACGATCTGGCTCGACGGCCAGGACATCACCCAGCTCGCCCCGCACCGGCGCGTGCACCGCGGCATCGTGCGCACCTTCCAGATCAACCAGCTGTTCGCCGAACTGACGCCCTTGCAGTCGATCGCGCTGGCGGCCGCGTCGCGGTTCGGCAATGCCGGGCGCTGCTGGTTGCCGCTCGGCTCGGACGCGCGCGTGGCGCAGGCCTGCGACCGGCTGCTTGCCCGGTTCCGGCTCGAGGGCGTGATGCACGAGAAGATCGCGCGGCTCCCGTACGGCAAGCGCCGCCTGCTCGAGATCGCCATTGCGCTGGCCTGCGAGCCGCGCGTGCTGCTGCTCGACGAGCCGGTGGCCGGCGTGCCCGAGGGCGATCGCCAGGAGATCTTCGACATCGTCGGCGCGCTGCCGGCCGACGTGTCGGTGCTGCTGATCGAGCACGACATGGACCTGGTGTTCAACTTCGCGAAGTTCGTGACGGTGCTGGTCAACGGCGCGGTGTTCGCCGAAGGCGATGGGCAAAGCATCTCGAGCGATCCGCGCGTGAAGGCGGTCTACCTCGGCGAAGGCGACAGCGCTGTCGAGCACGCGCATGGCTGAGCTGCTCAACGTCCAGGGCCTGCGCGCCGGCTACGGCGAGGCGGTCGTCGTGCAGGGCGTGGATCTCCGGCTCGACGCCGGCCAGTCGCTCGCGCTGCTCGGGCGCAACGGCGTCGGCAAGACCACCTTGCTGAACACGCTGGTCGGCGTGACGCAGCGCCACGGCGGGCGCATCGTGCTGGGCGGGCACGACATCACGGCAACGCCGGCGCACTGGCGCGCCGCGGCCGGCATCGGCTGGGTGCCGCAGGAGCGCAACATCTTCCAGTCGCTCAGCGTGCACGAGAACCTGACCGCGGTGGCGCGCCCGGGTACGTGGACAGTGCAGCGCGCCTACGAGCTGTTTCCGCGCCTGGCCGAGCGTCAGTCCAACATGGGCAACCAGCTCTCGGGCGGCGAGCAGCAGATGCTCGCGGTCGCGCGCGCGCTCGTGCTCAACCCCAAGCTGCTGCTGCTCGACGAGCCGCTCGAAGGGCTGGCGCCGATCATCGTGGAAGAGCTGCTGCACTCGATTGCGCGCGTGGTGCGCGACGAAGGCATGTCGGCAATCATCGTCGAGCAGAACCCGCGCCTGATCCTGCCGATCACGCACCGCGCGGTCGTGCTCGATCGCGGCGTGGTGGTCCATGAAGGCGCAAGCGCCGAGCTGCTGGCCGACCGCACGCAGCTCGATCGCTGGCTCGCGGTCGCCAGGGCCTGACGCGCAGGCGGCCGTCTCCAACCGCGGCGCCTCGGAGCTCGGGCGCGGACGCGTCGGGTCCTGCGCTGGCGGGCCTGGACACGCCGAGGCGCCGAGGATCGGCGCTCGTGCTGCGCCCGCGGCCTTGCGGGACGTGGTCGTTGACGGGCTGCCGCCGAGGACGGCGGACGAGCGGCGCAGCGCGCACCCTCAAGTCGGCGCCGCGGCGGCCGAAATGCCAGGGGACTCCCCTTTCCGGCATTTCTCCGCCCGCCGCCACCCGCCGTGGCACCACTGTTTCCGACCATGAACCTGAAGCATCTGAAGATTTCAACCCGCCTGACCGTCGGCTTTGCAAGCCTGGTCGCGCTGATCGCGCTGCTCGGCGCGGTGGCGCTCTACAAGACCGCGGCGATGGCGACCGAGTTCACGGCCGTGATGCAGGATCGCTATCCGATGATCGTGACGGCCCACGAGGTCAAGGCGGTCAACGGCGACGTGGCACAGGCCCTGCGCAACCTGCTCGTGATGACCGACCCGGCCGATGTCAAGGCCGAGTTCGACCTGCTCGCCAGCAGTGTCAAGCGCACCGACGCCCACATGGCGCAGCTTGCGAAGGGCGTCACCGAAGCCAGCGGCAAACAGGCGCTGGCGCGGCTGACGCAGGCGCTCGGCGACTACCGTGCGGCGCGCGAACGGATGATGGCGCCGCTGCGCGAAAGCAGGGTCGAGGACGCGCGGCGCGTGCTGCTCGACGAAGTGCGGCCCAAGCAGATCGTCTACATGGCGCGGGTCGATGAGCTGGTCGCGCAGCAAGCCGAACAGATGCAGGCCTCGGCGCATGCGGTCGAGGCCACCGCCACCGAGACCAAGCTCGAGG
>JBDSBD010000050.1:0-3036 GCA_039921765.1 Burkholderiaceae bacterium | reverse complement strand
GACGACCACCGTCAACCTGGCCGCGGGGCTGGCGCACATTGGCAAGAGGGTGCTCGTCGTCGATCTCGATCCGCAAGGCAATGCGACGATGGGCTCCGGGGTGGACAAGCGAGCTCTCGAGCTGAGCATCTACGACGTGCTGCTGGAGAACGCGTCCATCGCCGAATCTCGGCAGCGCAGCGAGAAGGCAGGCTACGACGTTCTGGGCGCCAATCGTGAACTGGCAGGCGCAGAAGTCGAACTGGTCGATCTGGAGCGACGCAACACCCGGCTCAAGACAGCCTTGAAGGCGGAGCATGACGCTTACGACTTCATGCTGATCGACTGCCCACCCAGCCTGAGCCTGCTCACCCTGAACGGCTTGTGCAGCGCACACGGCGTGATCGTGCCTATGCAGTGCGAATATTTCGCCCTCGAAGGGTTGAGCGACCTGGTCAACACCATCAAGCAGGTGCACGCCAACCTGAACCCGGAGCTCGAGATCATCGGCCTGCTCAGGGTGATGTTCGACCCGCGCATCACGCTGCAGCAGCAGGTCAGCGAGCAGCTCAAGGCGCACTTTGGCGACAAGGTGTTCGACACCGTGATCCCACGCAATGTGAGACTTGCCGAGGCGCCGAGCTACGGATTGCCCGGCGTCGTGTTCGATCCGGCGTCGAAAGGCGCGTTGGCGTTCGTCGCGTTCGCCCATGAGATGTCCCAGCGCCTCGGCGCACCTCCCTGAAACAGCGAGCCAGCCTGGCAACGCCCGTGCCATCCGACCTGAAACCCTGGTTCGATCCGGCCCTGCTGTCGCGGATCGAGGATGCCGGACTGAACGCCAGCGCGCCGCCACAGCAACGCTGGGTCGACGGCTGGCTGCTGCACTTTTGTCCCGGCAAGGCCAAGCGCGCGCGCTGCATCAATGCCGTCCCGCCCGGGAAGTTGCCGCTGGCGGAACGCCTGGCCGCCTGCGAGCCGGTCTTCGCCGAGGCCGGTTTGCCACTGATCGTGCGCATCACGCCGTTCTCGCAACCGGTCGAACTCGACTCCAGCCTCGAGGCTCTGGGCTTCGAGCGTTTCGATGACACCGACGTGATGGCGCTGTCCAGCCACCATCCGATCGAGGCACCGGCGCCTCCGACACGACGGTGACACTGCGCGCACTGGCCTTGCAGCCCTTTGCTCAGCGCCTCGGTATCCTGCGAGGATCGTTGCTTGCGCAACGCCAGGCGCACGCGGTCCGTTTGTTGAATGCGCCGGTACCTTGCTTTGCCTTTGAGTTGCGTTTCAATGGCGAAGCCGTGGCTTACGGTCAGTTCGCGCTCGAAGGCGACATTGCCGGGATTTACGACGTTTTTACCGCACCGCTGGCACGCGGCCGCGGTTTCGCGCAGATCCTGTGCCGACATCTGCTGGCGCAAGCACGGTCGCGCGGCGCCCGATCCGCGTATTGACAGGTGGACCGCGCCAACCTTTCCGCGCGCGCTGTCTACCAGCGACTCGGCTTCGTTGACGCGTATGCCTATCACTATCAAGCCCGCGACCGCGCCACCCGTTGAGCCGCTGGCGGAGCGGCGCGGCTCTGCGTCGCAGTCTGACCGGCGCCGCTGGCTTCGATCAGAGCCCGAGCCCTTCGTCAAGCCCAAGATGAACGTTCATCGCCTGCACCGCCGCCCCGCTGGCGCCCTTGCCCAGGTTGTCGAGCCGCGCCATCAGCACGGCTTGCGTGTCGCTGGCGAAAACGAAGAGGTCGACACGGTTCGTGTCGTTGCTGGCCTGAACATCGAAAAAGCCCTCCGCGAGGGTGGGCGGATCGCGCAGCGGCATGACGCGAATGAAGCGTTCACCCGCGTAGCGCTGCTCGAGCCCAGCTTGAAGATCGCCCGCTGTGGCACCCTTGCTCAATTGCGAGAAGTGCAAGGGCACACTTACAGACAAACCTTTGTAGAACCTGCCAACGATGGGTATGAACAGCGGATCGACCCGCAAACCGGTGTGTACCGTCATCTCAGGCAGATGCTTGTGCGCAAGACTCAAGGCGTAAGGGCGCGGCGCGTCGAGCCGCGGGTCGGCGCCGGCCTCGTACTGCTCGATCATCTTGCGGCCGCCGCCCGAATAGCCGGTGATCGAGGTCGCGGCAATCGGCAACGTCGCGGGCACCAGCCCGGCGTCCACCAGCGGGCGCAGCAACAGAATGAACGCGGACGCGTGACAGCCCGGATTGGCGATGCGTTTGGATGCACGGATCAGCGCGCGCTGGCCTGGGGCGAGCTCGGGCAGTCCGAACACCCAGCCGGGGGCGATGCGATGCGCGGTGCTGGCGTCGATCAGGCAGGTGCCCGGGTTGGTGACCAGCGCGGCGGCTTCGCGCGCCGCCGCGTCGGGCAGGCACAGGAATGCCACATCAGCAGCGTTCAACAGACGCGCGCGCTCGGCCGCATCCTTGCGCTTGTCGGCGGCGATGCGCAGCACCTCGATGTCGTCGCGCTGCGCGAGATACTCGTGGATGCGCAGCCCGGTCGTGCCTTCCTGACCATCGACGAATGCACGGTATTTCATCTCGAGACCCTTTCATCTGAACCCGACGCAAGGATAAACCAGCCCCATGGACGCCGCCACCGCCGCTTCGAATCTTCGGGTCTTGCTGCTGCCCGGCTGGCTCGACTCGGGAGCCACGCACTGGCAAAGCCGCTGGGAGGCGCAGCACGGCCACCGTCGCGTGACACAGGACGACTGGGTATGGCCGCGGCGCGGCGACTGGATGGCACGGCTCGACGAGGCCGTGCTCGACGACGACGCGCCCGTGCTGCTGGTGGGCCACAGCCTGGGTTGCCAACTGGTCGCCGCTTGGGCTGCGCACTCGATGCACACGGCGCGGGTTCGAGGTGCGCTGCTCGTTGCACCGCCCGACACTGAACGCGACGACATGCCGCCCAACCTCTTCAACTGGCGCCCGATCGTGCGTGAGCGGCTGCCGTTCGCAAGTGTCGCGGTGGTCAGCGTCGACGACCCCTTCTGCAGCCCGGCGCGCGCCGCGCAGATGGCCCTCGACTG
>JBDSBD010000049.1:0-2770 GCA_039921765.1 Burkholderiaceae bacterium | reverse complement strand
ACTCACCCACGCGTCGAGCCTAAAGTCCGAGCTGGTCGCGGGTCTCGACATCCTGATCATCCGCGAGCTCACCGGCGACATCTACTTTGGCCAGCCGTGCGGCCGGCGTGACTCGCCCGATGGTGGGTTCAAAGGTGCGCCCGAGGCGTTCGACACGATGCGCTACGCGCGCCCAGAGATCGAGCGCATCGCGCACGTCGCGTTCCAGGCTGCGCGCAAGCGCAGCAAGCGCCTCACCAGCGTTGACAAGGCCAACGTGCTCGAGACGTTCCAGTTCTGGAAGGACATCGTCACCGAAATCCATGTCCAGTATCCCGATGTGGCGCTCGACCACATGTACGTCGACAACGCCGCGATGCAACTGGTGCGCGCGCCGAAGAAGTTTGACGTGATCGTGACGGGCAACATGTTCGGTGACATCCTCTCCGACGAGGCTGCGATGCTGACCGGATCGATCGGCATGTTGCCATCGGCGTCGCTGAATGCCACGGGCAAGGGCTTGTACGAACCGAGCCACGGCAGCGCACCCGACATCGCCGGCAAGGATCTGGCGAACCCGCTGGCTACAATTCTCTCTGCCGCGATGATGCTTCGTTTCTCGCTCGACCAGCCGCAGGCCGCCGAGCGCATCGAGTCGGCGGTGCAGCAGGTGCTCGCCCAGGGGCTGCGCACGGTCGATATCTGGTCCGAGGGCACTCGCAGGGTCGGCACGCGCGAGATGGGCGACGCCGTGGTGGCGGCGCTGGCGCACGGCACGGCCAAAACGGCGATGACCCGCAAGAGTTAGCTCATCGGTTCGTTTCGCCCCACTTTCGGCGAACGAGCCGAAGGCGCAAGAGGATTCCAGCAACTTGGTCTACAGGGCAGCGACGATGAGACTCACAGGATTGGTCGGATGGCGCGGGATGGTCGGCTCCGTGCTGATGGACCGCATGCAGGCCGAAGGCGATTTCGCGCTGATCGAGCCGGTGTTCTTCAGCACCAGCAACGCGGGCGGCAAGGCTCCGGCGCAGGCGAAGAACGAAACCCGGCTCCTCGACGCCTACGACATCAACGCGCTCAAGCGCTGCGAGATCATCATCACGGCCCAGGGTGGCGACTACACCGCGGACGTGTTTCCCAGGTTGCGCGCCACCGGTTGGAATGGGCACTGGATCGACGCGGCCTCCACGCTGCGAATGCAGGACGACGCGGTGATCGTGCTGGACCCGATCAACCGGCCGGCCATCGACGATGCGCTCGCAAAGTCACGAACCAGTGGCGGCAACTGGATCGGCGGCAACTGCACCGTCAGTTGCATGTTGATGGGCGTCGGCGCGCTCTACAAGGCCGGCTTGGTCGAGTGGATGAGCACCATGACCTATCAGGCGGCCTCCGGCGGTGGCGCGCAGCACATGCGCGAGTTGCTGACGCAGTTCGGAACGCTCAATGCCGATGTCAAGGGCCTGCTGGATGACCCGAAGAGCGCGATCCTCGAGATCGATCGACGTCTGCTTGAGAGCCAGCGCGGCCTGACGCCGACCCAGACTGAGAACTTCGGCGTGCCGCTCGGCGGCAGCCTGATTCCATGGATCGACAAGGACCTGGGCGCAGGCAAGCACTCTGGCGAGGCCGGATGGGGTGTCAGCCGCGAAGAGTGGAAGGGCTTTGCCGAGACCAACAAGATCCTCGGCCAGGGTGACGGGTTTGATGCGCCTGCCGTGCCGGTCGACGGCTTTTGCGTTCGCATCGGTGCGATGCGTTGCCACAGCCAGGCCCTGATGTTCAAGCTCAAGAAGAACGTGCCGCTGGCCGATATCGAAGGACTGATCGCCAACGACAATGCCTGGGCAAAGCTGATCCCGAACGATCGCGAGAGCAGCCTTCGCGAACTCACGCCGGTGGCGGTGACCGGGACCCTGTCGATCCCGGTGGGGCGCGTGCGCAAGATGGCCATGGGGCCGGAGTACGTCGGTGCGTTCACCGTGGGAGATCAGTTGTTGTTGGGTGCCGCGGAACCGTTGCGGCGAATGCTGCGGATACTGATTGAGCAATAGTTCGGCCGTTGGGGCCGGCGCGTTGCTGGGTCACAACAAGAAGATGCATGAAAAATACCCGTGGGAATCGCCGCCTAATGTCAGCCATTGCTTTAGCTTGTCAGCGTATCTCATTGATGCTATTGTGATTTCTGAACTTGTGCCGAAGCGTGACTTGAACCGCGCCGATGACGCGGTCGAGATCGGTGGGTGCGTGCGAGTGCCCACGCCGTTCAATTGGGAGACGCCTTGAAAAGAAAACTGACGTTCTCGGGGCGATTTGCCCTGACCGGGGTGGCTGCGGCCACGCTGTTCCTTGCGGCACAAGGAGCCTGGGCGCTTGGGCTCGGGCGAGTGCAGGTGCAATCCGCGCTCGGCGAGTCGCTGCGTGCGGAAATCGACATCACCAGCCTGTCTCCCGAGGAGGCGTCGAACCTGAAGGTGCGCGTCGCGCCGCCCGAGTCCTATCGCTCCGCTGGAGTCGAATACAACCCGGTGCTGCCCGGCACCCAGGTGTCCTTGCAGCGGCGCGCCGATGGGCGCGCGTTCCTGCGACTGAGCAGCGATCGTGGTGTGCAAGAGCCGTTCGTCGATGTGATCCTGGAGATCACCTGGTCGAGTGGCCGCCTGGTGCGCGAGTACACCCTGCTGTTCGACCCGCCGACCACGGCCCGCGCGCCTGCACGTGAGCCGGTGGCTCCCGGTGCGTCGCCGGGCACGACCATGGCCGCAGCGCCGGCCTTCAATCCGCCGGT
>JBDSBD010000048.1:0-11083 GCA_039921765.1 Burkholderiaceae bacterium | reverse complement strand
TGAGCGTTTCGCGGTGCGGCTGTCGGGCGCGACTGCGGTGGTCGAGGGCACCGGCGACCACGGCTGCGAGTACATGACCGGCGGCACCGCGGTCGTGCTCGGCCGCACCGGGCGCAACTTTGCGGCCGGCATGAGCGGCGGCGTGGCCTACGTGTACGACGAGGATGGCCGCTTTGCGAGCCGCTGCAACACCGCGATGGTGTCGCTCGAGAAGGTGCTTTCAGTGACCGAGCAGGCGGCCGTGCTCGATCGCAGCCTGTGGCACCGCTCCAGGGGCGAGGCGCAGGCCGATGAGCTGCTCCTCAAGAGCCTGATCGCCGACCACCACAAGTGGACCGGGTCCTTGCGCGCGCGCCACATCCTCGACCATTGGGCCGAATCGCGCGCCAAGTTCGTCAAGGTGTTTCCGAACGAGTACAAGCGCGCGCTCGGCGAGATGGCGGCTCGCGCCGCGCTGCTGGCAAGCCAGCAGTCGCAGATGGGGCAGGCGGTGCAGGAGGCCGGCGAGACGATTCAGCGCGCCGCGGCGGCGCCGTCTGACGGCAAGTCGGTGCCTGCGAAGTAGCAATGAGAGACCGGCCGCGCTCCGGCGCGGCCCCGAGAGCACGCCTTCGGCGCCGGAATCGATCCGGCGCCGAAGGTCAGCCAAGCAACAACGAGCGAACAGACGATGGGCAAGATCACCGGCTTCATGGAATACGAACGCCTGGAAGAAGGCCACGCGCCGGTCGCCGCGCGCGTGAAGAACTACAAGGAGTTCGTGATCGGGCTGAAGGAGGACTCGGCCAAGGTCCAGGCCGCGCGCTGCATGGACTGCGGCACTCCGTTCTGCGTCAGCGGCTGCCCGGTCAACAACATCATTCCCGACTTCAACGATCTGGTGTACCGCGCCGACTGGAAACGCGCGTTCGCGGTGCTGACCTCGACGAACAACTTTCCAGAGTTCACCGGCCGCATCTGCCCGGCGCCGTGCGAAGCGGCCTGCGTGCTCAACATCAACGACGATGCGGTGGGCATCAAGAGCATCGAGCACGCAATCATCGACCGCGCCTGGGCCGAGGGCTGGGTGGTGCCGCGCCCACCGAAGGTCAGGACCGGCAGATCGGTGGCGGTGGTCGGCTCCGGCCCGGCCGGCCTGGCTGCGGCGCAGCAGCTCGCGCGCGCCGGCCACGCCGTCACGGTGTTCGAGAAGAATGATGCGATCGGCGGGTTGCTGCGTTACGGCATTCCGGACTTCAAGCTGGCGAAGTCGCACATCGACCGGCGCGTGCTGCAGATGCAGGCCGAAGGCGTGAGCTTTCGCACGGGTGTCATGGTCGGCGCGCTCAAGGACCCGCTGGGCCGCGGCAGCAAGGTCACCAACGGATCGAAGGAGACGGTGACGCCCGCGCAGCTCCAGGCGGAGTTCGACGCGGTGCTGCTCGCCGGTGGGGCGGAGCAGTCGCGCGATCTGCCGGTGCCGGGGCGCGAGCTCGATGGCGTGCACTTCGCGATGGAGTTTCTGCCGCAGCAGAACCGGGTCAATGCCGGGGCCAAGCTCAAGGGCCAGCTTCGCGCCGATGGCAAGCATGTCATCGTGATCGGCGGCGGCGACACCGGCAGCGACTGCGTGGGCACGAGCAACCGGCAAGGTGCGGCGAGCGTCACCCAATTCGAGCTGATGCCGATGCCGCCAGAGCACGAGAACAAGCCCCTGGTCTGGCCGTACTGGCCGATCAAGTTGCGCACCTCGTCGAGCCACGAAGAAGGCTGCGAACGTGAGTTCGCGATCGTGACCAAGGCGTTCGTCGCCGGCGAGGGCAAGGACAAGGGCAAGGTGAAGGGCTTGCAGGCGGCGCGGGTTGAATGGCGGGGCGGCAAGATGATCGAAGTGCCAGGTACCGAGCAGGTCTTGCCGGCCGACCTGGTGCTGCTGGCGATGGGCTTCGTGAGCCCGGTGGCCAGTGTGATCGAGGCTTTTGGGGTCGAGAAGGATGCCCGCGGCAACGTCCGCGCGAGTGTGGACGCCGTGGCCGGATACGCAACCAATGTCGGAAAGGTGTTCGCGGCCGGCGACATGCGACGCGGCCAGTCGCTCGTGGTCTGGGCGATCCGAGAGGGGCGCCAGGCCGCGCGCGCGATCGATGTTGCGCTGATGGGGTCGAGCGAGCTGCCGCGCTGATCGGGGGCGCGTGGGCTGCGCAGCGGCTTGGGCTTCGGCCCGAAACGCCACGCTGTTGTCTTGGTGCGACGCAAGTTGTGCGTAGTCACGTACGCTGACAAATGCGCACGCCGGATCGCTACGGGTTTCCCCTGAATGGGTACGTGGCCCATGCGACAATCGTTCGAGCCATGGCGCCCGGCAAATCTGTCGGCGGCACCGGCCCAACCCGAGACCAGCCACGCCCGCCTTGATGCCGAGTGACGCCGCTCCGCCGACACCTGATCACCCGACCCGCGACAAGCTGATCGAGTTCGACCACGTCACGTTCGGCTACGACCCCGCCAGGAATATCCTGACCGATGTCTCGCTCGATTTCGAGCGCGGCAAGGTCACCGGCATCCTGGGCGGCTCGGGCAGCGGCAAGACGACGTTGTTGCGTCTGATCGGCGGTGTGCACACGGTGCGCTCGGGTCAGATCCGCATCGAAGGCGAGGTGGTCGATCCCGACAACAAGGCGCGGCTCTACGCACTGCGCAGTCGGCTTGGCATGCTGTTCCAGTTCGGTGCGCTCTTCACCGATCTGACGGTGTTCGAGAACGTCGCCTTCCCGCTGCGCGAACAAACCGATCTTGACGACACCATGATCCGCGACATCGTGCTGATGAAGCTCAACGCGGTCGGGCTGCGCGGCGCGGCCGGGCTGCACATCGCCGAGATCTCGGGCGGCATGGCGCGCCGGGTCGCGCTGGCGCGCGCGATCGCGCTCGATCCGCAGGTGCTGCTCTACGACGAGCCATTCACCGGACTGGATCCGATCGCGCTGGGCGTGGCGGCAAACCTGATCCGCACCCTGACCGAAGTGACCGGTGCGACCTCCCTGGTCGTCACCCACGACGTCAAGGAATGCTTCGAGATCTGCGACTACGCCTACATCCTGGCGGCTCCCGGGCGCGTGCTGGCGCACGGCCGGCCTGAGGAGTTGAACGCCAGCGACGATCCGGAAGTGCGCCAGTTCATTCGCGGTGAGCCCGACGGACCGGTGCCTTTCCACTATCCCGCGCCACCCCTGGCGCAGGATCTGGGGTTCCGGGCATGAGCCCGACGGGCCGCTCCAACGGCGAAGACCGGAGTGCGACTCACGGAGATTTCCTGATGCGCGCGCCGCGGAGGATGGCGGCATGACGGGTTGGGTTGCCGCGCTCGGCCGCGCCGCGCTCGGTGCGCTGCGCTCGCTCGGCCACCACGCGATCTTTCTGCGCGAGTTGCTGCTCACGCTGCCGGCCGCGCTGCGTCGGCCGTTCTTCATCGTGGCGCAGGTGCATGCGCTGGGCAATCTGTCGCTGCTGGTGATCCTGTCGTCGGGACTCGCAGTGGGCTTCGTGCTCGCGCTGCAGACTTATTACGCGCTCGCCACCTACGGCGCGGCCGATTCGCTCGGGCTGGTCGTCAACCTGTCACTGGTGCGCGAACTCGGGCCGGTGGTCGCGGCGCTGCTGTTCGCCGGCCGAGCCGGCACGTCGCTCACGGCCGAGATCGGCCTGATGAAGGCGGGCGAGCAACTCGCCGCGATGGAGCTGATGGCGGTCGACCCGAAGACGCGGGTGCTCGCGCCGCGCTTTCTGGGCGGCATGATTGCGATGCCGGTGCTCGCGGTGCTGTTCTCAGCCGTCGGCATTCTCGGCGCGTACGTGGTTGCGGTCATGCTGATCGGGCTCGATGCCGGCAACTTCTGGTCGATCATGCAAAGCGGCGTGGATGTCTGGCGCGACATCGGGAATGGGGTGGTGAAGAGCGTGGTGTTCGGTGCCATCTGCAGCTTCGTTGCCGTGTACCAGGGTTTCGAGGCCCGGCCGACGCCCGAAGGCGTCGCCCGGGCCACCACGCGCACCGTGGTCATCTCCTCGCTGGCGGTGCTGGCGATGGACTTCGTGCTGACGGCGCTGATGTTTTCGCGCCCTTAGCACTGCATGGAAGGAATGAACAAGATGGGCAAGAAAACCGTTGAAACCCTGGTCGGATTGTTCGTGCTGCTGGGTATTGTTGGCCTGGTTTTCCTGGCACTCAAGGCCGCCAACCTGGGCAGCTTCAGCGGCGGAGATACCTACGCGCTGACGGCCCGCTTCGACAACATCGGTGGCCTGAAGGTGCGCGCGCCGGTGCGCAGCGCAGGCGTGACCGTCGGGCGCGTCGCGTCGATTGCGTTCGACTCGAAGACTTATCAAGGCGTGGTGCGCCTGGACATGAACCGCAGCGTGCAGTTTCCGCGCGACAGCTCGGCACGCATCCTCACTTCGGGGCTGCTCGGGGACCAGTATGTGGGCCTGGATGCCGGCGCCGAAGAGAAGTTGCTTGCGCCCGGTGACACGATCACGTCAACTCAGTCGGCAATCGTGCTCGAGAGCCTGATCAGCCAGTTCCTGTTCAGCAAGGCGGCTGATGCCGGCTCGCCAGCCCCAGCGCCGACACCTGCGCCGGCCAATGGAGCGAAGAAGAAGTGATGCGGCAACGTTGGCACCTGCGTCCCGCAACCGCGTTGCTGCTTGGCGTGGCGCTGTCGCTGGGCGCCTGCACGACGCTCCAGCAGGCGCGCGGCGGCCCGGGCCAGAAGTTCGATCCATGGGAGAACTGGAATCGCAAGGTGTTCGCGTTCAATGAAGACTTGGACCGCACCGTCCTCAGGCCCGTGGCCACGGCCTACGCCGACGTCGTGCCGCAGCTGGTGCGCCGCGGCGTCGACAACTTCTTCGCCAACGCGGCCGATGCGTGGTCGGCCATCAACAATGTGCTGCAGGCCAAGCCCCAACCGGCATTCGAGGACGTGGTGCGCTTCACTACCAACACCGTGTTCGGGTTTGTCGGTGTGCTCGACATTGCCAGCGAGTTCGGTCTGGAGCGTCACAACGAAGATTTCGGTCAAACCCTGGGGCATTGGGGCATGGGTCCGGGTGCGTACGTCGTCTGGCCGCTGTTCGGGCCGTCCACGGTGCGCGATTCGTTGGCGCTGCCGCTGGACCGAGCGGCATCGCCGGCACTCGTGATCAACGACGGAGGCGCCCAGGTCGGAATCACGACGTTGCAGCTCATCAATGCGCGCGCCAACCTGCTCGGCGCGACCCGGGTGCTCGACGACATTGCGCTGGACAAGTACACCTTCCTTCGCGACGCTTATCTGCAGCGGCGCGGCACCTTGCAGTTCGATGGCGATTCGTCCGACGCATCGGACGACCTCTACGCGCCCTCGAGTGACCAGGAGGAGGCGCCGCGCGCCGCGCCCGGCGCAGCAGCGCCGGATGCTTCGGCGCCGGCCTCGGGCGCCGCGGGGAGTTCGGTCACGACCCCGAGCCCCGTGTCGGGCACGGGCCCGGCCGCGCCGGCCTCTGCGGCGGCGTCAGCGGCGGCCCGATGATGATGGGCAGCGCTGTGGTCGTCGGCGTGGCGTTGAGCTGTGTCCGCGCCGGCGCGGATCAGACATCGCCTGTCACAAGTGGCCTTGAACCTCGGGGTCTGCGCCGGGTCACACCCCTGCGAGCCTTGCCGGCTCGCGCGAAAAAATGGAGCAAAAGATGACGATGACGATCAACCTGTTGCGCTTGACCCGGCGTTCGCTGGTGTTGCCTGCACTCGTGTTGGCGTTCGGCGGAACGCTGGCCCAGGGAGCCCAGGCTCAAGCGACGCAAACGCCCGATGCGCTGATCAAGCAGGTCTCGACCGATGTGCTCGAGACCTTGAGGGCCGACAAGTCGATCAAGCAAGGCGACGTGAACAAGATCATTGCGCTGGTCGACGCCAAGGTGATGCCACATGTCGACTTCCGGCGCATGACGGCCTCCGCGGTCGGACGCTACTGGCGCCAGGCCACGCCGGAGCAGCAAGCCCGGTTGCAGGAAGAGTTCAAGCTGCTGCTCGTGCGTACCTACTCGGGTGCGCTGGCGCAGGTGCAGGATCAGACGGTCGAGCTCAAGCCGATGCGCTCGAGCCCGGACGACAAGGAGGTCGTGGTCAGGACCGAGGTGCGCGGCAGCGGCGACACGATCCAGCTCGACTACCGACTCGAGAAGGTCGCCAGCGGCTGGAAGATCTTCGACGTGAACGTGCTCGGCGTGTGGCTGGTGCAGAACTACCGCAACAGCTTTGCGCAGGAGATCGGCGCGAACGGCATCGACGGCCTGATCGCCAAGATGGCCGAGCGCAACCGCGCGGCCGCCGCGGGCGCCAAGCGCTGACCGACGTGCTGCTGCTGCCGGCCACGATCACCGCCCGCGAGGCCCGCGACACCCAGCGTCTGCTGGCGCAGGCGCTGCAGCGAGAGCCGCAGAGCGGCGTGGTCATCGATGCATCGAACCTGCTGCAGTTCGATTCAGCGGCGCTTGCGGTGTTGCTCGAATGCCGGCGTCTGGCGCAGGCCTGGGGCAAGCCCTTCGCGGTGCACAACGCGCCGCTCAAGCTGGTGGCGCTGGCAACGCTCTACGGTGTCGAGGGCATGCTGCTCGAGCCACCGCATGGTGAGGCGCCGGCCACGCTTCATCCGGCCTGACGACAAGGGGCATCTCGTTCAGGCCGCACGCGCCGCCATCGCGCGGCGTGATCTGGTCCAGGCGACCACCCGCCAGCCCAGCAGCAGGGCGATGATGGACGCGTAGACCGCAACCTCGGCGAAATCGTTCTTGCCCGCGCGCATCCAGAAGAAGTGCAGCAGCGCGAGCGGCGCGACGATGTAGATCAGACGGTGCAGCGCCCGCCAGCGCGCCGCCCCAAGTGCGCGGATTGCACGGTTGAACGAGGTCGCAGCCAGCGGCGTGAGCAGCAGCAGGCAAGTCGTTCCGACCAATATGAATGGGCGTTTGGCGATGTCGCGCGCGATGGCGTCGATCTCGAAGCCCATGTCGAGCCAGCCGTAGCACAGGAAGTGCACGCAGGCGTAGAAATAGGTGAACAGACCCAGCATGCGGCGAAAGCGTGCCAGCGCGGGTTGTCTCAAGATCTGGCGCAACGGCGTGATCGCGAGCGTCGCGCAAAGGAATCGCAAGGTCCAGTCGCCGGCAGAACGGATCAATGCTTCGGCCGGGTTGGCGCCCAGCGTGTCGGCGATCGCCCCGTACAGCAGCCAGGCGAAGGGTCCCAGGCAGAGGGTGAACAACAGCGGTTTGATTGCCGGGTGCGCCAACCTCGGTCGGGCCCGTGCACCGCTTCGCTGTGGCGGCGCGCGGGGCGGCAGCGCCGCGGTCTGGTCCATCGGGTCGAGACGCCGGCCGGCGGACTCAAAAGTATTTCTTCAGGTCCATGCCGGCGTACATCTGGCCCACCTGCGCCTCGTAGCCGTTGAACATCAGCGTCTTGCGACGCTTGGAAAAGATGCCGTCTTCGCCGATGCGACGCTCCGTGGCCTGGCTCCAGCGCGGGTGGTCGACGTTCGGGTTCACGTTGGAATAAAACCCGTACTCGTTCCGGGCCGCCTTGTTCCATGCGGTACCGGGTTCCTTTTCGACGAAGCGGATCTTGACGATCGACTTGGCGCTCTTGAAGCCGTACTTCCACGGCAACACCATGCGCACCGGCGCGCCGTTCTGGTTGGGCAGCACCTGGCCGTACAGGCCGAAGGCGAGCAGCGCCAGCGGATGCATGGCTTCGTCCATGCGCAGGCCTTCGACATAGGGCCAGTCGAGGACTCGCGAGCCGACGAACGGCATGGTCTTCGGATCGGCCAGGGTCACGAACTCGACGTACTTGGCGTTGCGCGTGGGCTCGACGCGCTTGATCAGCTCGGACAGCGAGTAGCCGATCCACGGGATCACCATCGACCAGCCCTCGACGCAGCGCAGCCGGTAAACGCGCTCTTCCAGCGGACTGAGCTTGAGCAGCGCATCGAGGTCGTAGACCTTCGGATTCTTGATCTCGCCCTCGACCGAAACGGTCCACGGCCGGGTCTTGAGCGTGTGCGCGTTCTCGGCCGGGTCACCCTTGTCGGTGCCGAACTCGTAGAAGTTGTTGTAGCCGGTCACATCGAGGTAGTCGGTGAGCTTTTCCATCGAGAGCGCACCGGGCACCGCGCTGCGTGTGGAGGGCAGGGGTGTCAGCTTGCCGGGCTGCGGCGTCTGGGCCAGCGCCGAGCGGGCGGCCCAGCCCGCCAGCGTGATGCCGGCAGCGCCACCAGCGAGCTGCTTGAGCAAGTCGCGCCGGCCTTCGTAGACCGCGCGCGGCGTGATTTCGCTGGTGCGGGGGGACAGGAAACCGGGGTCCTTGGGTGCGTACATGGTCTGGATCCGAAAAGCGTGGGCGGAGACACCTGTGAGTCGTGTGCGACGCTTCGGTTCCTGCATCACCGCGTGGCCGCCACGTCCGCTCAGAGCGTGCCGTAGGAATGCAGCCCCGACAGGAACATGTTGACGCCGAGGAAGGCGAAACTGGTCACGGCCAGGCCGGTCAATGCCCACCAGGCCGAGACCGTGCCGCGCAGGCCCTTCATCAGCCGCATGTGCAGCCAGGCCGCGTAGTTGAGCCACACGATCAGCGCCCAGGTTTCCTTCGGGTCCCAGCTCCAGTAGCCGCCCCAGGCCTCGGCGGCCCAGAAGGCACCGAGGATGGTGGCAATGGTGAAGAACGCGAATCCGATCGCGATCGATTTGTACATCACGTCGTCAAGCACTTCGAGCGTTGGCAGCCGCGCGGCGATGCGCTTGCGCGCAAACAGGATGGAGCCCACGATGAGCGCGCCGACGCCGAAGTAGACCGCCCAGTAGCTGCTGATCGCCTCGATCGGGTTCTGGCGGAACACGAGCGGCTCGAGGCACAGGATCACCCCCAGGCCGAACAGCGGCGCCATCTGCTTCCAGCCGGCGCGGCCAGCCTGGCGCTTGATCAGGTAGGCAAATGCGACCATCGCCGAGAGCGCGAAGCTGCCGTAGCCGATGAAGTTGGCCGGCACGTGCAGCTTCATCCACCAACTCTGCAAGGCCGGCACGAGCGGCTGGATTTCACTCGCCCCACGCACGACAGTGTACCAGAGCAGAAAGCCGACCGCGCCGCTCACCACCAGCATCACGAATGCGCCGAGCGAGCGTGTGCCGTAGTGGCGCTCGTAGTACAGGTAGAACAGCGTTGTGAGCCAGCAAAACAGCACGAACACCTCGTACAAATTGCTGACCGGGATGTGGCCGATATCGGGCGCGATCTGGTGGCTCTCGAACCAGCGCACCATCGTGCCGGTGAGCGCCATGAAGACCGCGGCCCAGGCGAGCTTCGAGCCGATGCGGACCGCGGCGTTGTCTTCGGTCTTCGCGGCGAAGCCGAGCCAGTAGAACGCCGTGCTCATGAAGAACAGCACGCTCATCCACAGGATCGCGCTCTGGCTGGAGAGGAAATACTTGAGCAAGAACACCTGGTCGGCGTGCGCCAGGTCGACGCCGAAGCCGTCAGTCTTCTGGCTGTACAGGCCGATCGCGACGAGCGTGGCCGCGCCCACACCGAGCATCAGCACCCGCAACGGGCCCCAGAACCAGCCCAGCGCCACCATCGCCGGGATCGCGGCGATGAGGATACCTTTCTCGTACACGTCCATCGAGCCGAGGTAGCGCGAGAACGCGTAGCCTCCGCCCCCAACCACGAGCGCCGCGAACAGCCAGTCGAGTACCGAACGCTGCGACAGCAGACCCAGCGGCCGGGGTGCTCGACCCAGCGTCAGCGTGGTGGTGTTCATGCGGGAGTTCCTTTCAGAATCGCCTGCTTCAGCTGCTCGAACTCGGTGTCGGCGTCCAGCGTGCGGCGGGTAGTGGACATGGCGGCAACGACTTTGGTTCCGTGGCCGTGCTGCGCGTCCGTGGGGGCAATCCAGACCCACAGGCGCCGTTCTCGAATGTAGAGCATCGCAAAGACCCCGACGATGAGCAGCACCGCGCCGAGGTACACCAGCGTCTTGCCCGGCGCGCGCGCGACCTGGAACACGCTGGCCTGGACCTGCTTGAAGTCGGCCAGCTCGAGCAGCACCGGTGCCGGGTAGAAGAAGCTGTCGGAGAGTGACAACACCGACTGTGTCATGAACGCCTGGGTCGATGCATCGGGCTGCAGTGGCGCCAGGCCGGCATTCTCACGGGTCAGGTTGAGCAGCTCGAACAGGCTGCCGTTGAGGATGCGCAGCAGCACCTCCGAGATGCGCGGGCGCTCGGCTTCGGGCACGCTGCCCTCCATGAAGTCGGAGATCGCCTGCAGCCCGCCGGCCGCCGGCAAGTCACCCTGGCCCGGCTCGGCGCCAGCGAACAGCGCCAGCGCGCGCCGCGCGGTGGCCAGGAGCTGCGGCGCCATCTGTGGCTTGTCGGTGGGCGTGGCCAGCGCCACGTAGCGCGTCGCCGCCTTCTCGCGCAGGGCCGGGTCGAGCAGGCCGGCGCGCAGGCGCATCCAGCCGTCCAGATTGCCTTGATCGTCGGCCGGGATGCGCAGGTATCGCATGCTTTGCTCGGGGCGATCGCGCGTGCCGGCGAGGAACACGCGCTGGCCGTCCAGCTCGACCGGCAGCATGTAGTTGTTGAACTCGCGCGCCTGCCCCGAGGCATCGCGCAGCTTGTAGCTGATCGACGGGCCGACGTTGCGCAGATTTCGGTCCTTGACGCCCTTGGCGCCCGAGCCGAGGTGGTTCTCGACCGAACTCACCAGGTCGACCTTGCGCACGTCGGTCGGGCCACCGGCGGCGGTCAAGTTTTCGACGTTGATCACGCGCAGCCCGGTGAACTCGAGCGTCATCTTCGCGTCGCCATTCGACAGCTGCGTGCTGCCACCGACCACGCCCTGCACGTCGAATGCCTTGCCGCCGGGCCGCATCGGCAGGGCACGCAGCTTCAGGGTCGAGCCACCGTCGTCGAAGCTGCTCTGATAGATCGCCACGCCGCGATGGAACACGGGTTCGTTGACCTTGACCGTGGCCGCCGTGGTCTTCCCGGTGTCGTGGTCGTG
>JBDSBD010000047.1:0-11124 GCA_039921765.1 Burkholderiaceae bacterium | reverse complement strand
ATTGACCTGATAGCTCTTGCTCAAACCCAACTGGCAGGCGTCGGTCACGCTCTTCCCGGTGATGTCCATGCCCTCGAACATGATCTTGCCCGAGGTCGGCGGGATTTCGCAGGTCAGCATCTTGAAGAAGGTCGACTTGCCAGCGCCGTTCGGGCCGATCACGCCGCGCAATTCGCCGCGGTTGACCGTGAAATCGATGTTGTTGTTCGCAACCAGGCCGCCGTAGCGTTTGGTCAGGCCACGCACTTCCAGGATCGGGCCGGCGTACTGGGTCTCGGGCCGCGTGCGCGGTGGCTGCGACACTGCCGCCGCCGCGCTGCCGTCGCTGTCGTCGCGGTCATCGCTGACGGATGTGTCTTCCTTCTCGGGCTCGGTGTGCTTGTGCCGGCCGGTCAGGTGGTTGTAGAGGTCAGCGATGCCGCCGATGATGCCGCGCCGCAGGAAGCAGATCAGCAACACGAAGATCACGCCAAGAACCAGTGCCCATGCGGCCCCGAGGTTGAGCACCGCTTGCAGGAAATCCTGCAGGTACAGCCAGACTGCGGCGCCGAGCAGCGGGCCGAACAAGGTACCGACACCGCCGATCACGGTCTGCATGATCAGCTGGGCCGAGGTGTGGAACATGAAGGCGTCCGGCGGCATGAAGGCCTGCATCACCCCGAGCAATCCGCCGGCAAAGCCGGCATAGGCGGCCGCGATCACGAAGGCGGTGAGCTTGTAGCTCTGGATGCTGTGGCCGACGGCAGCGGCGCGCAGCGGGTTGTCGCGAATTGCGTTCAGGACCGCGCCGATGGGCGAGCGCACGATGCGCAGCGCGATCACGATGCCGATGAAATAACACAGCGCGAGGAACCAGTAGAGCGACCAACCGGTGGTGAACTTGATGGTGGTGAAGCCGAGGTAGAAGGTCGGGGTCGGAACACCCGGTATGCCGTTCTCGCCGCCGGTGATGTCGCGGAGCGGGCCGAACTCGACGAAAAAGAAGACCTCGGCAATTGCCACCGTGATCATGACGAAGTAGATGCCGGTCCGCCGCAGCGCAATCAGCCCGACGAGATAGCCCGTGAATGCCGCCGCGATCATGCCGATCACGAGCGCCGTCACCACATGCGGGAAGCCCGCCTCGGTGAGCAGGTAGGCCGCGACAAATCCACCGGTGCCGTAGAAGGCTGCCTGCCCGAAGGACAGCAAGCCCGCGTAGCCGAACAGGATGTCGAAACCGATGCCAAACAGACCCCAGACCAGGATCCGGTTGACGGTGTCGGGAGCGAAGTCGAGATACGGCAGCAGGAAGGGCGCGGCGAGCAGGCCGATGGCTGTCAGGGTCTCGAGCAGGAATGGACGACGTTTACGCATCAGGAACTCGCGGTCACTCGCGGCTGGCCGTGCCAAGCAGGCCATGTGGCCGCAACAGCAGCACCAGCGTCATGGCCACGAACAACATGACGTAGGAATAGGCAGGCTCGAACATCGCCGTGATGCTGATGATCTCGCCAGCAATCAGCCCCCCGAGGATTGCCCCGGGGAACGAGCCGACGCCGCCGATCACGACGACGACGAAGGTCTGCACCAGGATCGATTCACCCATGTCGGGCGTGAGCGAGACGACCGGCGCGTTGACGATGCCGGCAAAACCCGCCGCCATCGCGCCGATGCCGAACACGATCGTGAAGACGCGATGGACGTTGATGCCGAGCGCGCTCACCATCATCGAATCCTCGATTCCCGCGCGCACGGTCAGGCCGAGTCGGGTCTTGTAGAGCACCAGGTACAGGGCGCCGAGCGCCACCGCGATGATGCCGACCACCGCCAGGCGGTAAGTGGGGTAGAGCGTGAAACCAAGCGAGGTGATGCCTGCAAGCGGCCCCGGCGCTGGAACCGTCATCGACAGGCTGCCGAAGAAGAAGCGGATGGTCTCGACCATCACCATCCCGATGCCGAAGGTCACCAGAAGCTGGTCTTCTCCGGAGCGGGCGTAGAAGTGACGGATGATGACCCGCTCCATCACCACCCCGACCACCAGCACGAACAGCGAACCCACGATGACGGCGACGATGAACGAGCCGGTATAAGTGAACGCCAGATAGCCGGCGTATCCACCGAGCATGAACATCGCGCCATGCGCGAGGTTGAGAACCCCGAGGGTGCCGTAGATGATCGTCAGGCCGGACGAGATCAGCGCCAGCAAGGCCCCGAGCACCAACCCGTTGAAGACCTGCGATATGAAAGTAGCCCAATTAATCACAGCCAGCCTCGAGCAAGACAGTCCTATCCCCGCACGGTGGTTCGGAAACGCTCGACTGGAGCACTCCTGAACCGGGCCACGCCGGTTTCAATAATCAATGGGGTTCGCTACGAACCCGGGCCTCGCCCTAAGCGAGGCCCGGATCCAAGGGCATTTCTCGCGAACTATGTCAGGTGTAGCTGCCGAGCTTGCATCCAAGCAGATCTGCCGGCTGGATCGCCTTGTCGCCGGCAATGATCTCGACGACTTCCCAGAAGTCCTCCTTGTTCTTCATGTCCTTGGCCAGCTTGCCTTTGACGATGACGACAGGTCGGACGCACTGGTGGTCTGACGGACGATAGTGCACGTCGCCGAGCAGCGAAGGAATCGTTTCGCCCTTCTCGAAGGCCTTGATGACGTCCGGCGGGTAGAAGCTGCCCGCTTCTTCGACCATGCGGGCCCAATGCGCGAAGCTGACGTAAGCATTCTCCGCACCCCATTCGGGCTTGTAGCCGAACTTTTTCTCGAATGCCTCATTGAACATCTTGGCGAGCGGGTACTTGTCCTCGACCGTCCACCAGTAGTCGGTCGCAGCATAGACGCCCTCCAGCAACCCGCCGCCCACTTCCGGGGCAAGGAAGGGAATCTGGTAAGGCACCACCAACTTCATCTTGTCGAAGATGCCGAACTTCTTGGCCTGCTGGATCGACAGCACCGCGTCGCGGCCCCAGTTCACGTTGATCAGCACTTCGGCGCCGGAATTGGCGATGTTGAGCAGATACGAGCTGAAGTCCGGCGCGCCGAGCGGTGAGACCTGATTGGTCACCATCTTCCAGCCGCCATGTTCGGTGAGATAGTCGCCCACCGACTTGGTGACGGTGTGGCCGTACGTATAGTCCGGCGTCATGAACGCCATCTTCTTGTTCTTGCCGAAGACCTTGAGCAGAGTCGGGCCGATCGCGTTGGCGGCCGTCTCACCGAAGAACCCCTGGCGGAAACCGTAGCGCACGCAGTCCTTGCCGGTGGTGTCATTGGATCCTGAAATGCCGGCCATGTACAGCACCTTCGAGCGTTCAGCCAACTTGTTGAGCGCAACCGCAACCGCGCTCGAGGTCGAGCCGGTCATCAGCACGGCATTGTTTTCGCTGATGAAGCGCTGTTGCGCCTGGACCGCGATGTTCGGCTTGGCGCCGGAGTCGGCGACGCCGATCTTGACGGTCTTGCCAAGGACGCCCTTCTTGGTCTTGGGTGAGAACTTCCTCATCAATTCATGGCCGGAATTGATGTGCTCGACTGCAAGCTGCCAGCCTTTGAGCTCGTCCTCGCCTTGGACCGCATAAGCGCCGGTGCGCGGCACCGCGATGCCGATGAACACCGAGTCGCCGGACGAGCCGGCCGGGTAGGTGCCGATTGCCGGATGGTCGGCCGCGAACAATGGCGCCGAGAACGTCGACAGCAGGCCACCGCCAGCCAAGCCGACACCTGCCTGCACCACTGCCCGGCGCGACACGCCGCCCGCTCCGCCGCCCAACTTGCTTTGTCGTGACATGTCCGAATCTCTCCGTAAGGTGTCTTTCGAGTCGCCCCTCGAAGTTTCCAAGCGGCGCAATGTTCCCATCAGGCTGCTCGAGAATGCGTCAACGGTGGGCGAGGCGCACGTGGCGGAAACGTTCTTCCGCACGAATCGATTGTTACTGCCGTCAATCAAGATCGTCAAGGGAGATGTCCCGATTGTTGTTGATCACGATCTGATGCAAGGTGCCTGTTTGCCCCTCTGTAACTGGGACGCGGCATGGCGCTCGCCGCTTCCGGTGTGCGGTTTCGCACCTTCGACAATGATGCAAGCAGGGGCTTCCGGTTGTGTGGCCGGCGCAGCTTTCCGGTCCACTTTTCCTTGAGTCGCTCAGGTTGCTGAACGACCGGGCGCAGTGTTATCCGTTCGTTTTTTCCGAACCTGCGGGTAAAGCAAACGATCGCCGGTTGCGTCTGTCTCGATTGGGAAGGTGATGCACGACCTGCCTCACGGCGCCGCGGCAACACCCTGGCCTGCATCGTCCGTGTCTCTCGATCTGCGGGAAAACCCGATAAAACATGGCTTGCCGGGCGGTCAGCGTTTTCCTAGAATTGACCTACCGGTCGGTCGAATATACGTTTTGGTTATTTCGAGCGCCTTTGACGATGGGTCCGCTCGGACTCACCGTGTCGTGTCAGGCTTGCGTTCCCAGCGATTGCAACAGGAGACAGGCGATGTCGGATCCATTGGTGCTGACGGCGCAGACAGGCGCAGTGCGCACGCTCACGCTGAATCGCCCCAAGGCGCTGAACAGCTTCAATGCGCAGATGCACGACGAACTTGCTGCGGCGCTGGCCGCGGCCGAGGCCGACGTGCAGGTGCGCTGTCTCGTGATCACCGGCGCGGGGCGCGGTTTTTGCGCCGGCCAGGATCTGTCGGACCCGGCCGTCGCTCCGAGCGTCGAGCCGGGCGCACCACCCACCGACGTGGGCCAGGTGATCGAGCGCTTCTACAAGCCGCTGATGCTCAGGCTGCGCGCCTTCCCGGTGCCGGTGATCGCAGCGGTCAACGGTGTCGCGGCCGGAGCCGGCGCGAGCCTTGCGCTCGGCTGCGACCTGGTGGTGGCGGCGCGCACCGCGAGCTTCATCCAGGCGTTCTCGAAGATCGCTCTGGTACCTGACGCCGGTGGCACCTGGCTGCTGCCGCGCCTGGTCGGGCGGGCGCAGGCGCTCGGCCTGGCGCTCACCGGCGACAAGCTGCCGGCCGAAGAGGCGCAACGCATCGGACTGATCTGGAAGTGCGTCGATGACGCGGTGTTCGCTGAGGAGGTGCGTGCGATCGCGGCGCGCGTCGCCGCGATGCCGGTCAAGGCGCTGGTCGCAACGCGCACCGCGATCGACGCCTCGATGCGGCTCGACTTCGGCGCTGCGCTCGCGATGGAGGGCGACTGGCAGAGCCGGCTCAGCAGCGCGCCCGACTATCTCGAGGGCGTGGCTGCCTTCATGGCCAAACGCCCGGCCGTCTTCAGCGATCGCTGAATCCTGTGCTTGAGTTTTTCCGACGCACCTGATCTGGACATGACCTACACCTTGAATCGAGACACCGTGGTTGCCGTGATCGGCGCGGGCAGCATGGGCGCGGGAATTGCGCAGCTCGCGGCCCAGGCAGGGCATGCGGTGCGGCTGTTCGATACGCAGCCCGGCGCCGCCGATCGTGCCCTGCGCCGCATTGACGATGATCTGGCCGGCGCCGTCAAGCGCGGCCGCCTCGATGAAGTGGAGCGTGCCGCGGTGCGTGCCCGGCTCGCGTCGGTGGACACCCTTGAAGCACTCGCGGGTTGCGGCCTCGCGGTCGAGGCCATCGTCGAGAAGCTCGAACCCAAGCAATCATTGTTCCGTCAACTCGAGGCGGTGCTTGGCGAGCGAGCGGTGCTGGCCACCAACACCTCGTCGATCTCGATCACCGCCGTGGCGCTCGGGCTGGCACAGCCGCAGCGGCTGATCTGCTGGCATTTCTTCAACCCGGCCACGCGCATGAAGCTGGTCGAGGTGATCTCCGGTGTCGAGACCGATCCGGCGCTGGTGGCCGCGCTGCATGCACTGAGCAAGGCCTGGGGCAAGAGTTCGGTCGATGCACCCAATGCGCCCGGCTTCATTGTCAATCGCGTCGCGCGACCGTATTACGCCGAGGGGTTGCGGCTGCTGGCCGAGCGCATTGCGCCGGCGCAGGCCATCGACCGCCTGCTGCGCGAGGCCGGCGGCTTCGCGCTCGGACCGTTCGAGCTGATCGATCTGATCGGCCTCGACGTGAACCTGTCGGTCACCGAATCGGTGTTCGCGGCCACCGGCGGGGACAGCCGTTACGCGCCGAACCTGATTCAGCAGGAGTTGGTGCGTGCCGGCCGCTTCGGGCGCAAGAGCGGGCGTGGCTTCTTTGATTACCGCGACGGCGCCAGGCCGCCTGCGGCCGACACCGTGGCGCCGGCGGACGCGGCGCCGGCGTTGGTCGCGGCCAGCGAGGCCGGGTTGCTCGCGCCGCTGCTCGATCGGTTGCGCGGCAGCGGCGCGGTGATCGCGCCCGATGCCGCGCTCGAGCCCGAAACCTTGCGCCTGGGCGACGTGCGGGTCGCGCTCAGCGATGGGCGCACCTGCGCCGAGCGCCGTGCCGCATTCGGACGGCCGATGTTGCTGCTCGACCTGGCGCGCGACTTCGCGACCACGCCGGTGGTCGGCGCGACCGGCTCACCCGCGGCGCTCGCGCTGCTGGCCGCAGCGCTGCAGCCGGCCGGCATCGCGGTCATCGCGCTGGCCGACGTGGCCGGGCTGGTGCTGACCCGCGTCGTGGCCTGCCTGGCCAACGAAGCCGCCGATGTGGTGACCTGGACCCGCACCACGCCGGTCGACATCGACATTGCGATGCGCCTGGGTACGGCGTATCCGCTCGGCCCGCTGGCCTGGGCCGACGCGCTCGGCGCGACGCGCCTGGTGAGCGTGCTCACCAATCTGCAGGCGCACTATGGTGACGCGCGCTATCGGCGTTCACCGCAATTGCTGGCCAAGCATTTCGCGAAGGCGAAGTTTCATGAATGAAGCCGGGATCGACGTGCGCACGCCGCAGCAGATCGCCGAGGCGGTGGCGGCCGGCATGTTCAGGAACGACCGGGCCTCGCGCGCGATGGGCATGCGCATCATCGAAGTCGGCCCGGGCCGCGCGACCCTGGAGATGACGGTGCGCGATGACATGCTGAACGGCTTCGACATCTGCCACGGCGGCTTCATCACGACGCTGGCCGATTCGGCGTTCGCGTTCGCCTGCAATTCCTACAACGAGATGACAGTGGCCTCCAGCCTGAGCGTCGATCTGGTCGCGGTGGCGCGCGTCAACGACGTGCTGAGCGCGCGCGCGACCGAGGTTCACCAGGCCGGGCGCACGGGGGTCTACGACATGACGGTCACGAACCAGCGCGGCGAACTCGTCGCCTGTGTGCGCGGCCGTTCCTACCGCATGAAGGGCCGCACGGTCGTGTCCCCGGATGCGCCAGCCGCCCAAACCATAGGAGCCCAACCATGACCGTCAGACAACCCGCCCCGGGCGACCTGGAACCGATCGAACGCGCGAGCCTTGATGAGCTGCAGGCATTGCAGCTCAAGCGCATGCAGTGGAGCCTGCGCCATGCGTACGAGAAGGTGCCGCACTATCACGCCGCGTTCGATGCCAAGGGCGTGCATCCCGATGACCTGAAGACGCTCGCCGATCTTGCGAAGTTTCCATTCACGACCAAGGCCGACCTGCGCGACAACTACCCGTTCGGCATGTTCGCCGTGCCGCGCGACGAGATCGTGCGCATCCACGCCTCCTCGGGCACGACCGGCAAGCCCACCGTGGTGGGCTATACCCAGCGCGACATCGACACCTGGGCCGATCTGGTGGCCCGCTCGATCCGGGCTTCGGGGGGGCGCCGCGGCGACATGGTCCACGTCGCCTACGGCTACGGCCTCTTCACGGGCGGGCTGGGCGCGCACTATGGTGCGGAGCGCCTGGGCTGCACCGTGATCCCGATGTCGGGCGGGCAGACCGAGAAGCAGGTGCAGCTGATCACCGACTTCAAGCCGCAGATCATCATGGTCACGCCGTCCTACATGCAGGTGCTGATCGAGCACATGATCAAGGTGGGGATCGATCCGCGCAGCACCGGACTGAAGATCGGCATCTTCGGCGCCGAGCCCTGGACCGAGGCGATGCGCGACGAGATCGAGACCCAGGCCGGCATCGACGCGGTCGACATCTACGGGCTGTCCGAGGTGATGGGCCCGGGTGTTGCCAACGAATGCATCGAGACCAAGGACGGCCCGGTTGTCTGGGAGGATCATTTCTATCCCGAGATCATCGACCCGGACACCGGCGAAGTGCTGCCCGACGGCTCCGAGGGCGAGCTCGTCTTCACGACGCTGACCAAGGAGGCCTTGCCGGTCGTGCGCTACCGCACCCGCGACCTCACCCGGTTGCTGCCGCCGACCGCGCGCGCGATGCGCCGCATGGGCAAGATCGTCGGGCGCAGTGACGACATGCTGATCATCCGCGGCGTCAACCTGTTTCCGACCCAGATCGAGGAGATCGTGCTGCGCCACGGCCAGCTCTCGGGCCAGTACCAGCTCGTCGTTACGCGCGACGGGCTGCTCGACGCCCTCGAGGTGCGCTGCGAATTGCTGCCCGATGCGTCGAGCGGCCGCGACGAGATCGCGACGTGGCTGGGCGGGCGCATCAAGACGCTGACCGGCATCACCACCAAGGTGACGGTCGGCGCGCCCGAGTCGCTGGAGCGCACGCTGGTCGGCAAGGCGCGCCGCGTGATCGACCAGCGCAAGAAGTAAGGAAGCAAGGAGCGAAGCCATGTACACCCAGGCAATGGACACGATGGGCCGCGACGCTGACGCGCACAAGGTGGTGCGCTCCGCTGAGGATCTGCAGGCCGAAGCGAAGTTCGAGGCGCGCATCGATGCCGGTGACTTCATCGAAGCCAAGGACTGGATGCCCGAGCACTACCGCAAGACGCTGACGCGTCAGATCAGCCAGCACGCCCACTCCGAGATCGTCGGCATGCTGCCCGAGGGCAACTGGATCTCGCGCGCACCCACGCTCAAACGCAAGGCCATCCTGCTCGCCAAGGTGCAGGACGAGGCCGGCCACGGCCTGTACCTGTATGCCGCGGCCGAGACGTTGGGCACCTCGCGCGACCAGCTCTTTGAAGCACTGCACTCGGGCAAGGCCAAGTACAGCTCGATCTTCAACTACCCGACCTTGACCTGGGCCGACATGGGTGTGATTGGCTGGCTTGTCGATGGTGCGGCCATCATGAACCAGGTGCCGCTGTGTCGCTGCTCGTTCGCGCCGTATGCGCGCGCAATGATTCGGGTGTGTCGCGAAGAAAGCTTCCACCAGCGCCAGGGCTTCGAGGCGCTGCTGACGATGATGACCCAGGGCACCCCGGCCCAGCGCGAGATGGTCCAGGACGCGGTGAACCGCTGGTGGTGGCCGAGCCTGATGATGTTCGGCCCGCCCGACGCCGAATCGCCCAACTCGGCGCAGAGCATGCGCTGGGGCATCAAGCGCGTCAGCAACGACGAACTGCGCCAGAAGTTTGTCGACGCCACGGTCGAGCAGAGCAAGCTGCTTGGCGTGACCATGCCCGACCCGGAACTGCGCTGGAACGATGAGCGCGGTCATCATGATTTCGGCGCGATCGACTGGAACGAATTCTGGCAGGTCGTCGGTGGCGACGGGCCGTGCAATCGCGAGCGTCTCGGTGCGCGAGTCAAGGCCTGGGAAGACGGGCAATGGGTGCGCGACGCGGCGCTCGCGCACGCCCGCAAGCATGAGTTCAAGGAGGCCGCATGAACAGCACCCAAAACGAGTGGCCGCTGTGGGAGGTGTTCGTGCGCCCCAAGGCGGGCCTGGACCACAAGCACTGCGGCAGCCTGCACGCGGCCGATCCGAAGATGGCGATCCAGCTTGCGCGCGACGTCTACACGCGGCGCCAGGAAGGCACCAGCCTGTGGGTGGTGCGCTCCGATCAGATCGTCGCCAGCGACCCGGGCGAGAAGGGCGCGTACTTCGATCCGATGGAAGACAAGGTGTACCGCCACCCGACCTTCTACGAACTGCCCAAGTCACTGGACCACATGTGATGCCGAGGATGAATTCGGCCGAATCCTTGCACTGCGCATGCCCGATGGGTGATGCCGGATCGGCACCGGCGGCGGAGCCACTGACATGAATGCCTCCATCCAGATTTCACAGGACCCGTCGGTGCACTACCTGCTGCGCATTGGCGACACCTGCCTGATCCTGGCGCAACGGCTGGGTGAATGGTGCGGGCACGGCCCGGTGCTCGAGGAAGACATCGCGCTGACCAACATGGCGCTCGACCTCGTCGGCCAGGCGCGCGGCGTGCTCACGCGCGCCGGCGAGCTCGAGGCGTTGGCGGGCGGTGCGCACCACGACGAAGACCAGCTCGCATTCCTGCGCGACGAGCGCGACTATCGCAACCTGACCTTGGTGGAGCTGCCGCGCGGTGACTTTGCGGTCACGGTGACGCGCAACCTGATGATCGCCACCTTGCTCAAGCACCTGTGGCAGCGGCTCCAGACATCGAGCGATGCCGAGCTCGCGGGAGTTGCCGGCAAGGCGGTCAAGGAGGCCAGCTACCACCAGCAGCATGCCGCCGACTGGGTGCTGCGACTGGGCGACGGCACCGAGGAGTCGCGCGTTCGCATGGAGGCGGCGCTGAACCAGCTCTGGCCGTACGTGGCCGAGATCTTCGAGCCGGATGCGATCGACGAACATGCGGCGCGCAGCGGCCTGGGCCCGCGCTGGGCCGAGTTGCGTGCGGGCTGGCTCGCCGAGGTCGGCTCGGTGCTGGATGCGGCGGGCCTGACGGCACCGGCCGAGCGCGCGTTCCGCAGCACCGGCAAGCAGGGCCGGCACAGCGAACACATGGGCTACATCCTGGCCGAGATGCAATATCTGCAGCGCAGCTTCCCGGGAGGCGCGTGGTGAACCCAGCGAGCCGCGTCGTGGTGGCCGAGGCACGCGTCGAGCAGGCCTGGCGCGTGCTCGACAGCGTGCTCGACCCCGAGGTGCCGGTCGTCTCGGTGCGCGATCTGGGCATCGTGCGCGACGTGGTCGACGAGGGCGAAGCCTTGGGCGTCGTGCTCACGCCCACTTATTCGGGTTGCCCGGCCACCGAAATGATCGAGCACAGTGTGCGCGAGGCGTTGATCGATGCCGGCCTCGGCCCGGTGAAGGTGCGTCTGCAGCGCGCGCCGGCCTGGACCACCGACTGGATCAGCGCCGAAGGGCGCCGCAAGCTGCGCGAGTACGGCATCGC
>JBDSBD010000046.1:0-2683 GCA_039921765.1 Burkholderiaceae bacterium | reverse complement strand
GCCCTGGCCTCGGCGGGTGCACCGGCCGGTGAATCGGCCACAGCAGGATCGCCGCCGGCGCTCGCCACCGACGCCTCGGGTGGCGCCGCAGCCTCGAGCTTGTTCTCGCGCATGTAGTCGTTCATGTCGCGCCAGCCGGCGAACATCGCGGCGCGATCGGCACGCCGATTCAGCGTGAAACACTCCTCGATGCCACGCCCGGCCTGACGGCAAGCGCCGCCGACCGCCTTGCCGTCGGCCTCGCGCACGGCGGCCACCTTCTCGGGCGACTCGATGCCCAGCATGTCGCAGCCCGCCAGCAGCGCGGCGGTGGACAACAACAGGGCGGACAAGATGATGCGACGCATGGCGTGGGGTTCGGGGCTGGACAGAAGTTCTGTCCTCGGTATCGGCAGCCCGCGTTGAGACTTGAGGGCACCGCCGCCGCAGGCCGCGCCGCCTTTCGCTCGCGCCGAGCCGAAGCCTTGGTGCAAGGGCAGCGCACCGGCGCGATGAGCCGCTTGCGCTGCGCAGCTTCGCGGGCGCTTCGCTCCAGCGGCTCGCGCCACAGCGGTTGCCGCTCGGCGTTCCCGTGGCGCCCGCGCGAGGTGAGCCGCTTGCGCTGCGCAGCTTCGCAGGCGCTTCGCTCCAGCGGCTCGCGCCACAGGGGTTGCCGCTCGGCGCTTCCGTGGCGCCCGCGCGAGGTGAGCCGCTTGCGCTGCGCAGCTTCGCAGGCGCTTCGCTCCAGCGGCTCAGCGCACCGCGCCAGGCGCCATTGCCAGCAACCGCGCGACCCGTTCCTCGGTCGAGGGATGGGTCGAGAACAGCCCCCGCAGCCCACCGCCCGAGAGCGGGTTCATGATCATCATCTGTGCCGTCTCCGGATGGCGTTCGGCCGTCTCCATCGGAATGCCTTGTGCGTAGCGTTCGATCTTCTGCAGCGCCGAGGCGAGCGCCTGCGGATCGCCGGAAATCTCGGCACCGCCGCGATCGGCCTCGAACTCGCGCGCCCGGCTGATCGCCATCTGGATCAGGCTCGCGGCCAGCGGGGCGAGCAGCATCACGAGAATGCCGACGATCGGGTTGGTCGAGCGCCCGTCGCTGTTGCGTCCGCCGAAGAACATCGCGAAATTGGCGAGCATCGAGATCGCGCCGGCCATGGTCGCGCTGATGGTGCTGATGAGGATGTCGCGGTGGCGCACATGGGTCAGTTCGTGCGCCATCACGCCGCGCAACTCACGCTCGCTCAGCACGCGCATGATGCCGGTGGTCGCGGCCACGGCAGCGTGCTCGGGATTGCGCCCGGTGGCAAACGCGTTCGGTGCGTCCTCGTCGATCACGTACACACGTGGCATCGGCAACTGCGCGCGCCGCGCCAGATCACTCACCATTGCGTAGAACTGCGGCGCCGAACTCGCATCGACCTCGCGCGCCCGGTACATCTTCAGCACCAGCTTGTCGGAGAACCAGTAGCTGAAGAAGTTCATGCCCACGGCAACAGCCAGCGCCAGCATCATGCCCTGGCGCCCGCCAAGCAGCGAGCCGATCGCCATGAACAGCGCGGTGATCGCGGCCATCAGGATGGCGGTCTTCATCAGGTTGAACATCGAGTTCCTTCGAGGTATCCGTTGCGGTTGCGGTTGCGGTTGCGGTTGCGGTTGCGCCGTAGATGTGGCCGCGCCAGCCAAGTTCAACGCCCGTGAACGGTCAGCGTGCCACGGGCTCGAAGACCGCGCCGACCGCGATCGATCGGCCTTGCAGGAACTGGTGCGCCGCCAGCCGCTTGCCGCCCGCGCGCTGCAACGTGGTCAAGCGCAGCGCACCCACGCCGCACGCCACCGCGATGCCGTCATCAGCGACCGCCAGCACCTCGCCCGGCGCACCGACGCCGGTGGTGACAACGGCACGCCAGCACTTGATTTTTTCGCCCTGCAGCACACCGCTCGCGCCCGGGAACGGGTCGAACGCACGGATGCGGCGTTCGATCTGTGCCGCGGACTCGCCCCAGTCGATCGCCGCCTCGGCCTTGCCGATCTTGTGCGCATAGCTCACGCCCTGCTCAGGCTGCACGGTGCGACGCAAGCCGCCGCGCTCGGCAAGCCCCAGCGCTTCGATGATCAGGCGCGCACCGAGGAGGGCCAGTCGATCGTGCAGGCTCGCGGCGGTGTCGTCCGGCGCGATCGGGATCGCCTCGACCAGCAGCATGTCGCCGGTGTCCAGTCCCGCATCCATCTGCATGATCGTGACGCCGGTCTGCGCGTCGCCGGCTTCGATCGCGCGATGGATCGGCGCCGCGCCGCGCCAGCGCGGCAGCAGCGACGCGTGGATGTTCAGGCAGCCCAGGCGCGGCAACTCGAGCACCCAGGCCGGCAGGATCAAGCCGTAGGCCGCAACCACCATCACATCGGCGCGCGCCGTCTCGATCGCGACGCGCGCCTGGGCCGCGTCAAGCGGGTATTTGCCATCCAGCCTGAGGCTGCGCGGCTGGGCGACCGCCAGGCCCTGGTCGAGCGCGAACGTCCGGACCGGTGACGCGTGCAGTTTCAGGCCGCGGCCTGCCGGGCGGTCGGGCTGGGTCAGCACGAGCGCGATCTCGAAGCCGGCGCGGTGCAGTGCCGCCAGCGCGATCTGCGCAAACTCCGGCGTGCCGGCGAAAACGACCCTCACCCAGGCCTCCCGGTACGCAGGGCGAGAGTCAAGCGGG
>JBDSBD010000045.1:0-5921 GCA_039921765.1 Burkholderiaceae bacterium | reverse complement strand
CGGTCGAGATCACCTCGATCATGAAGCGCAACTCGTGCGGCAAGGCGCTCGACATCGCCCGCATGGCGCGCGACATGATGGGCGGCAACGGCATCAGCGACGAGTTCGGTGTGGCGCGTCACCTCGTCAACCTCGAGGTCGTGAACACGTACGAGGGCACGCACGACGTCCATGCGCTGATCCTCGGCCGCGCGATCACCGGGATCGCGGCTTTCTGAGCCGAGGCCGTGACCTACACCGCCCACGTCGACACCTTCGCGCGCGACCATCTGCCGCCGCCGGACCAGCAGCCCGAATTCCTGTTCGAGCTGCCCGAGCTGCAGTTTCCCGAGCGCCTGAACTGCGCGACCGAGCTGCTCGACCGGCACATCGCCGAGGGCCGTGGCGAGCGCGTCTGCCTGCGCGCCCCCGGCGGCCTGCAATGGAGTTACGCCGAGTTGCAGCGCCGGGCCAACCGGATCGCCAACGTGCTGGTGCACGAGATGGGGCTGGTGAGCGGCAACCGCGTGCTGCTGCGATCGGCCAACAAGCCGATGCTGGTGGCCTGCTGGTTCGCGGTGATGAAGGCCGGCGGCATCGCGGTGGCAACGATGCCCCTGCTGCGCGCCAAGGAGCTCGCGCAGGTCGTCCGCAAGGGGCAGGTCACGCACGCGCTGTGTGACGTCACGTTGCGTGCCGAACTCGATGGGGCCGTCGCGCACGAGCCGATCCTGGCGCAACTGCGCTGCTTCGACGACGCCTCGCCCGAAGGGCTGGAGGCCTTGATGGCGCGCCAGAGCGAGCACTTCGACAATGTCGACACGGCGGCCGACGACACCTGTTTGTTGGCCTTCACCTCCGGCACCACCGGACAGCCGAAGGCGACGATGCATTTCCACCGCGACGTGATGGCCTGCTGCGCGTGCTTTCCGCCGCACATGTTGCGCGCGCAGGCCGATGACGTGTTCATTGGCAGCCCGCCGCTCGCCTTCACCTTCGGGCTGGGCGGACTTACCTTGTTCCCGATGAGCGTGGGTGCCTCCACGGTGCTGCTCGAGAAGGCGTCGCCGCCGGATCTGCTCGAGGCCATCGTGAGCTTTGGTGCGACGGTGGCGTTCACCGCGCCGACCTCCTACCGCGCGATGGCGGCCGCGGCGCGCGAACGCCGGATCTCGGCGCCGCTCGGCGGCACGTTGCGCAAATGCGTGTCGGCCGGCGAGACGCTGCCGGCTGCGACCCGTACGCTCTGGCGTGAGGCGACCGGCATCGAGATGATCGACGGCATCGGTTCCACCGAGATGCTGCACATCTTTATCTCGACGGACGAAGCCCACGCCCGCAGCGGTGCGACCGGCGTGCCGGTGCCCGGTTACCGAGCTTGCGTGATGGACGCTTCGGATCAGCCCGCCGCCACGGGGACCATCGGCCGCCTCGCCGTGAAGGGCCCGACCGGTTGCCGCTATCTCGACGACGCGCGCCAGGCCGATTACGTGCGCGACGGTTGGAACTACACCGGCGACGCCTACCTGATGGACGCCGACGGCTACTTCCACTACCAGTCGCGAACCGACGACATGATCATCTCGTCGGGCTACAACATCGCCTCTCCTGAAGTCGAGGAGGCGCTGCTCACGCACCCGGCCGTGGCGGAGTGCGCCGTGATCGGCGTGCCCGACGAGGAGCGGGGTCAGATCGTCAAGGCTTTCGTCGTGTTGCGAGCACCGCATGCCGGCGACGCGGCGATGATGCGTGCGCTGCAGGACCACGTGAAGGCGACGGTCGCACCCTACAAGTATCCGCGCGCGGTCGAGTTCTGCCGCGCGTTGCCTCGCACCGAAACCGGCAAGCTGCAGCGCTTCCGGCTGCGCACGCCGGCCTGACACCCGAGTGCTGCACCGCGGCTTCGGCCGCGTTGCGGACTGAAGTGGCGGCCCAATCGGCGGGCGCGTTTGAGCCGGCCTGTGATACCATTCGAGGCTCGATTGGGCACGCATGTGCTCTTCGGGAAACGGACTGGAGTGGTAGTTCAGTTGGTTAGAATACCGGCCTGTCACGCCGGGGGTCGCGGGTTCGAGTCCCGTCCACTCCGCCAATAAAATCAACGGGTTGCAGCAGAGATGCCGCAACCCGTTTTTCTTTGGTCGCGCCGTGGGAACACTTATGGGAACACTTGAACGACCTCGGTCTCTTGCGCACCTTGCGTGACACTTGATGCGCGCTGGCCAACACGCGACCCTGATTGTTTTGGGCGGAAAGGGTCGGACAGTCCGACCCGTTCCGGTTGCGATGCTCGTTGGCGCAATGGCGACGCGCGACCTCAGCCAAACGGATGCGTGACGCAAGCAGGGCACTCTTGCCCTCATTCAGCTTCGTCTTCCGTGTGGTCACAAGCAGTTCAGCCGGGCTAGCTTGGCGCCAAGCTCGCTGCTCGGGTAGTCGATGCCCGCGCGCAAATGGCTGGGAACCCGAAGCGCCACGACCTATCACCGCTCGATGGACTTCTTCGCCAGCGAACCCGAAAGCGTGGAGCACGGACGCGGTAGTACGCAACGACGAGGCAGTCAAAGCGGCACTGATGATGAAGGTGGGGAGGGCGATTCTCGCCACGCGAATGAACAGCGCTCTGTCGCTCGTCGACCAGGCGGACAACCTCTTCGATCGGACTCAATGGCGCCATCGAGTGATTGACCAAGCCTGCACGCCCCGACGTGGCCGATGAGTTGACGATGCTTTTCCAAAGGCTAATCGAACTGGCCACGCGGTATAGATCGTTCGGTGGTCTGACCGTCAGACCCTTGCCACTCCCCGATGAAACTCAGCCGCGAATGATCGCGCCTCCGCCGGAAAGTTGAAACAACTTGTCACGCGACCTAAGAAGTCCTGAGATCAAGCGGGTGCATGAGGGACGTTACGGTACGTTGAGACATCGAAAACGCTGCATCGCGTGTGACTATCGCGCTGCGAAGTCTATCGGCACCATGCGCAGATGCGGATGCCGTGGAACAAACCAAAGTCGACGCAACTGGAGTTGCTCGATGCCGATCCCGTCGATCCCGACCGGGCTGGTCCTTACATCGAGACCGCGTCGTCAAAGGCCTGGACGAGTTCGACACGGGCGACGCACGCATCGCATACGCAGCGGGCAGATTCGGCCGCGTTTGCGAATAGCGGCAAGCCTCTGCTGGTTGCGCTGGACCGCCTGATGGAAGACCCGAACAACCCGCGCACCGAGTTCCCCGAACCGGAGATCGTCGAACTGATCGCCGACATCGCGCTGCGTGGGGTTCTTCAGCCCATCGTTGTGCATCCCGCCGATGCTGCCGGCCGGTACCGGGTTCACTTCGGCACCAAACGGCTGCGTGCTGCATTGCGAGCAGGACTGAGCGAAGTGCCTGTCGTGGTGCGCGACGCGCCATCGAACCCGTACGCTCAGGTCGCCGAAAACCAGAAGCGCCATGGCCTGTCGCCGCTGGACATGGCGCGGTTCATCCGCAGCCGTGTCGATGCAGGCGACTCCAACACCGCCATCGCCAAAGAGCTGGGCATGAACCTGACGACCGTCGCACATCACCTGTCGCTGCTCGAACTGCCGAGCGAACTCGACGACGCGCTGCAGTCCGGCCGCTGCACCTCGCCGCGCGCCTTGCACGAGTTGAGCAAGCTGCACGATGAACAGCCCGAGCAAGTTCGAGCGTTGATTGCCAACGACGAGCCGATCACGCGGGCTGCGCTATCCGCCCTGCGCACGAAGACAAAAGGTGTCGATCGAGTACCGGATGTCAAACCGTTTGACACCCTCATCAGGCGCGCTCACGTGGCGTGTGAACGCCTTGAACGGACTCTCGATCGCATCCCGCCGGCGGGTGCCACCGACATCGTCGCGGCCGACCTGAACGTCTTGCACCAACGCGTCATCGGCCTTGCAGACCGTTGGTTAGAGGGGTCTGACCGTCAGACCCCCTTGCACACCGGCGGCTAATTTCGAGGGGTTCGTAGTGAAGAGAGCAGCAAAAGATGTAGTGCAGGATAGGCGGCGCGCCAGTGAACGGACACCGGACTGCCCTGCATCGTGGATGTCGTGGCATGGCGGCCGCCCCACGTGATCGCGTCGGCGTCGACCTGCGCGGCATCGGCGATGCTGTGCGAGCCGCTGCTCGCGCGCGTCAGATCACGCTGGCCTCCTTCGCACGCGACGCCATCGTCGAGGCCCTGCGCTCGCCAGCGCCATCTACTGAGCCTTCCATCGGCACCGCCAGCAGCGAACAGCAGACCGTCAAACTCACACTGCGGCTGAAGGACTTCGACGCGGAATTACTCGTCCTCAAGTCCGCAGCCCTCGGCCTGTCCTACGGCAGCTTCGTCGCGCGCCTCGTTCGGGGCACACCTTTGCCCGCGCTCGCGTTCGATCGCGCTGCTGATCGGGCCGCTCTGCTCAAGTCCACCGACCGCCTGGCCGTGCTCGCCCTTGACCTTCACGGTCTGACCCGCCTGTTGCGCGTCGTCAATCAGGCCGGTGTAGAGGATTGCTGTGCGTCGGCGATGGCCATCGCTGCCGACGTGCGGCGCCACCTCGACCTTGCTTCCAAGGTCCTGGCCCGCAAGGGAGACGATCCATGAACGACCCAAGAGCGATCGATGGCGTGCTGGTCCAGTGGGGCGACCGCCTCTTCTATAACGCCAACCGCCGGGTGCCGGCCGGGCCGGGTGGCCCACGCTCCGGCAGCGGGCTGCGGGATTGCGCGGCAGCCATCCGCCAGCGCATCGAGTCCACCGCCGTGGGCCGCGCCCCCCAGGTCATGGTCAAGGTCACCGGGGGAGGCCGGGGCATGGCGGCCATCGCTGCGCACTTGCGCTACATCAGCAAGAACGGCCGGCTGCCAATGGAGGACGACCGCGGCCTGCAGCGCGAGGGCACTGAATCAGTACAGGACGTGGCAGAGCAATGGCGCTATGGCGGCTCGCGCATCCCCGAGCGCAGCGACCGGCGCGAAGCCTTCAACATCATGCTGTCGATGCCCAGAGGCACCGACCCATTGACCGTGCAACGCGCTGCACGCGAGTTCGCAATAGCGGAACTCGAAGGTCACCGCTACGTGATGGTGTTGCACGACCACCAGGCCAACCCGCATGTGCACCTGAGCGTGCGGGCGGAGTCGACCCTTGGCAAACGCCTGAACCCGCGCAAGGCCGACTTGCAACGCTGGCGCGAGAGATTCGCCGAGCGGCTACGCAGCCAGGGCATCGACGCAGAAGCGACACGACAGGCGACGCGCGGGGTGCAGCGCAATCACCCGACGTTGTGGCGGACCAAGGCCGCGGCGGACGAACGGTTGCGCGAACCGAGAGGGCCGAAGAAGTCAGGCGAACGGTTCCATGCCAACCGGATGAAGAGCATCGAGGCATGGTTGCGGATTGCGCAGGCGCTGGAGAAGTCGGACGAGCCTGCGGATCGGAAGCTGGCGCAGGCGGTGATCGGCTACGTGAGGCGCATGCCGTTCGCGATCGAGTTCGCCAAGCGGCGACAGGCTGCGCTGCAGCGAGAACTGCCCGGCATGCCAGCGCCGCAGCGGATGGTCGAGCCGGAGCGGTCGCGGTCCGGGCCGGAGATCGAGCGGTAGGGGCCGCAACCAACAGCCTTCCTCGCCGCCGGACGGGCTCGGGGGCAGGCCGCTGTAACAGCCACCTGCCCGCGAGCCTGAGCGTGTGGGCGCACCGCACCGCTTCAAGGGTGCGCTGGCGCCGGGCTGCGCCCGCCCTTGACCCGGCGCTGCGCGGGAACCGATCAGTGGTGCGTGCTGGTGCGCGATTGTGTCCACTGGTTCAGGTCGGACCAGCGCCAGGCGACGGCGCGCGGGCCGAGCCGCACGGGTGCCGGGAACGAACCATCGGCGAACCAGCGGTAGATGGTCGAGCGGCCCAGGCCGGTACCTTGAGCACCGTCG
>JBDSBD010000044.1:0-9662 GCA_039921765.1 Burkholderiaceae bacterium | reverse complement strand
CCTCGGCCTCGGGCACCGGGTGCTTCTCGGCCATGAAGCCAAAGCCCTCGAGGAGCTGTGCGGTGCGCTCGGCGTGCGGCGCGTTGTTGCCGGGCGGCGTGTCGGTGGGTACTTGCACCAGCGCTTGCAGGAAGGCCACTTCGTCGTCGAAGTGGGCGTCGACCCAGGCGTCGATTCGTTCGTAGGGAGTCGTCATCATGTGCTTTCGTCAGGCATGGTTCACGGTGCCGGCCGCGCGTCGGCCGCGAGCTCGTTCAGAACATGCATGAAGGCATCGATGGCCAGTTGCATGTCGTCGCTGGTGCTCGATTCGAGCGGGTTGTGGCTGATGCCGGCGTTCTCGCCGCGCACGAACAGCATCGCCTGCGGCATCACCTCGTGCAGCTTCATCGCGTCGTGGCCGGCGCCGCTGGGCATGCAGTGCACCGGCAGGCCAAGCGATGCAACCGCGCGCTCCCAGCGCTGCTGCCAGAGCGGGGCGCAGGGCGCGGCCGCGGCGCACATCGTCTGCTCGATGTGGTGGCTCAGGCCGCGCCGCTCGCAGATCTGCTTGAGCGCTTCCAGCACATCGTTGGCGCAGGCGTCGCGCGGCGCGTCGGTGGTGGCGCGGATGTCGAGCGTGAACTGGCAGCGCCCGGGCACGACGTTGGTCGAGCCGTTGGGCACGACCAGGATGCCCATCGTTGCGACCACGTACGGCACCTTCGCGGCGCGCTGTTCCATGTACAACGCGAGCTCGGCCACGGCGCTGGCGGCGTCGCGGCGCGTTGCCATCGGCGTGGTGCCTGCATGGCTGGCCATGCCTATCACTTCGCCCAGGTAGCGCAGGCCGCCGTTGATCGAGGTCACCACGCCGAGCGGCAGGTCGAGTTCGCTCAGCACCGGACCCTGCTCGATGTGGACCTCGATTAAGCCCAGATACGCCGACGGATCGCGCCGCACCGCGCGGATCGCCTCCAGCGTGGCGGGCAGGCCGGCCGCGCGCATCGCGGCGCGCATCGAGACGCCGTCGGCATCGGTCTGGTCGAGCCAGGCCGGGTTGAAGTGGCCGGTCAGCGCGCCCGAGCCGAGGAAGGTGGCCTTGTAGCGCTGACCTTCCTCTTCGGCGAAGCCGACGACCTCGAAGCCGTACGGCAGACGCTTGCCCGCACGCTGCAACTCGCGCACGCAGATCATCGGCACGAAGATGCCGAGCCGCCCGTCGTATTTGCCGGCGTTGCGCACGGTGTCGTAGTGGCTTCCGGTGAGCAGGCGTTTGTGCTTCGGGTCGCTGCCGTGATAGATGCCGACGACGTTGCCGACCGCGTCGATGCTCACCTCGTCGAAGCCGCATTCGATCATCCACGCTTTCAGCTGTGCGGCACAGGCGCGGTGCGCCTCGGTCAGGTAGGTGACGGTGAGTTCGCCGCGCTCGGCGTAGTCGGGATCGCTGTTGTGGGCGAGCAGCTCGGCGCAATCCCAGGCCTGCTGACCCAGGGTCGGGGCGACGCCAAACCTCTCGTTCAGACGAATCTCGGCGATGCGGTGGATGTTGCGCAGACACTCGGCAAACTCGAAGTCCGGATGGTGGCCGAGGCGCCGCTCGAGCGTGGCGATGATCTGGCTGCGGCTCAGGCCCAGCCCGCGTGGACCGCGCACGGCGAGCACGAAGGGCCAGCCGAACTTGGTGTTGTAGGCGGTGTTGAGCTGCCGAATGCGCTCGAACTCCTGCGGCGTGCAGTCGGCCAGGCCCGCAGCACTCTGCTCCTGCGTGGAGTCAACGGTGAGCATCTTGCTCACCATCGCCTTGCCGGCGAGTTCGGGGTGGGCGCGGATGAGCGCGAGCTGCGGGTCGCGGCCGGCTTCGCGCAACGTCCGATTGAGCGCGTGCTTGAGCTGCGCCAGGCTCGTGAACGGGCGCTGCAGCCAGGCCTCCTGCGCGATCCACGGCGAGTGCTCGTAGGTGCCGTCAAGCAACGCTGTGAACTCGGCCTGGGAGGCGGCATTGAGCTGGGGCAAGGTCAGGTGAGCGGACATGGTGAGGGTCTCGAGGGTGTCAGGCCGGTGCCGGATGATGCTGCGCCCAGTGGCGTGCGATGTCGATGCGCCGGCAGATCCAGACCTTGTCGTGTTGCTGCACATGGTCGAGAAAGCGCTGCAGCGCGCGCAGCCGCGCCGGGCGACCGAGGAGTCGGCAGTGCATGCCGATGCTCAGCATCTTCGGCCGGTCCAGGCCGGCCGGGTCGCCCTCGGCGTACAACACGTCGAAGGCGTCGCGCAGGTAGGCGAAGAACTGGTCGCCGGAGTTGAAGCCTTGCGCCGAGGCAAAACGCATGTCGTTGGTGTCGAGCGTGTAGGGCACGATCAGGCGTTGCAGGGTGGAGCCATCGCTCCTTTGCACCGGCATCCAGAACGGCAGGTCGTCGCCGTAGTAGTCGCTGTCGTACTCGAAGCCGCCGTGGTCGGCCACCAGCCGCTTCGTGTTCGGGCTGTCGCGCCCGGTGTACCAGCCGAGCGGCCACGCACCCGCGGTGAGATCACGAATGATCTTCGTCGCGATCTCGATGTGGCGGCGCTCTTCGGCCTCCTCCATGTCCTGGTAGTGAATCCAGCGCCAGCTGTGGCAGGCGATCTCATGGTCGCGTTCAAGAACTGCCTTCACCACATCGGGGTTGCGTTGCAGTGCCATCGCCACGCCGAACACGGTGAGCGGCAAGCCGCGCCGCTCGAACTCGCGCAGCAGGCGCCACACGCCGGCGCGCGAGCCGTACTCGTACATCGATTCCATCGACAGGTGCCGGGTCTTGAAGGACTGCGCACCGATGATCTCGGACAGGAACACCTCGGAGCCCGCGTCGCCGTGCAGCGCGCAGTTTTCGCTGCCTTCCTCGACGTTCAGCACGAACTGCAGCGCGATGCGGGCACCGTTCGGCCAGCGTGCATGCGGCGGGTTGGGGCCGTAGCCGATCAGGTCGCGTGGATAGTCTGGAGTCATCATGGTGGGCTGCCGTGAGGGTCAGCGCTGCGGGCGCAGTGCAGTTTCGAGATCGGACGAACGCGGATCGAGCTCCAGGTTGTGCTCGACGTTGTGCAGGTGCTCTTCCATCAGCCGGGCCGCGCCGCGGGCGTCACGCTTCTCGAGCGCATCGACGATCGCAACGTGTTCCTCGAACGAATGCCCCGCCGAATGCGTCGATTGGTACATCAGCGCGATCAACGAGCTGCGCGAAACCAGCTCGCCCAAAATGCCGGCCAACACGTCGTTGCCGAGCATGCGGGCGAGCACGACGTGGAAGTCGGCCAGCAAGCGGGTCCGGCCCGACACATCGGTACGCCGCAGCGCCGCTTCCTCGGCCTTCAGGTGCGCCCGCAACTCGGCGTGCTGCGCCTTGCTCAGCTCGGTTGCGGCACGCCGGATCAGCGCCGTCTCGAGGATCTGGCGCGTCGCGAATACCTGCTGCGCCTCGGCGACGCTGGGCTCGGCCACGCGCGCACCGCGCGCTGGCTCGAGCGAGACGAGCTTGTCACGGCTGAGCTGGAGCAGCGCCTGGCGCGCCAGCGTGCGCGAGACCTCGAAAATGTCGGCCAGCTTTTGCTCGGCGAGCTTGGTGCCCGGCATCAGGCGGTGCTCGACGATCGCCGTGGTGATCGACTCGACGATGCGCTGCGTGGCGCTGGCGCCTGCCTCGAGGGCGCCGTCGCGGGCTGCGACGCGCTGGGTCCGCGGGGCACGAACGACGCGCAGCTTCTGGGTGGCGGGAGGCATCATGCGGGGAAATGCGATCGGCAGCGGGCTTGCTTTGTCAGGCAAAGTGTATACACTTTTCCGACGTGCGCAAGCGCAACTCACTGCGTCAAGCCCGGCTCGGGCTGGCGCGCATCCTGGAGGATCCATGGGAAAACTGACCACCCACGTGCTCGATACCGCTCACGGCTGCCCGGCCGCCGGAATGGTCGTGACCCTGTACCGGATGGATGGCGCGGCGCCCCGGCTCGTCAAGACGATCGGCCTGAACCTCGACGGCCGCGCCGACGCGCCGCTGCTCGAGGGTGCGGAGTTCGCAGCGGGGCGCTACCGCCTGGTCTTCGGCGTTGCGGCGTACTTTCGCGGCCGCGGCGTGGAACTGCCCGAGCCACCGTTTCTGGACGAAGTGCCGCTTGACTTCGGACTGGCCGACGTGAGCCAGCACTACCACGTGCCGCTGCTCGCGAGCCCGTGGGCGTACTCCACGTACAGCGGCAGCTGACGCGCCAGAGCGAGGCTCGACGAATCCTGGCATTGTCAGGAATTGATGCCGATTTGCGGGAAACTACGTATGCGTTGTCGGCTTCGAAGTGCATACACTTTTCCTGCGTCGCCGCGGAGCCTGGGGTCGAGCCGTCTTGTTCCGGCGCGAACCAATCGTGACGTTCACTCCTTACAGAGCCCGCTGTGGTGAGGGGTTGCACTGGCCGGTGCGTGTCCCGGCCGGTGCGGCCACATGGAGATTCCGCCGATGGATGCGTACGTACTGGACTGGGTGAACCTGCTGCTGCGCTGGGCTCACGTGATCGTCGCGATTGCCTGGATCGGCGCGTCGTTCTACTTCGTCTTTCTCGACAACAGCCTGACCATCCCGCAGGCCGCCGATCTCAAGGCCAAGGGTGTTGACGGCGAGCTCTGGGCGGTGCACGGCGGCGGCTTCTACAACGCGCAGAAGTACATGGTGGCGCCGAAGTCGATTCCCGCGCACCTGCACTGGTTCTATTGGGAGAGCTACTGGAGCTGGATCACCGGCTTCGCGCTCTTCACGGTGCTCTACCTGTACCAGGCCAGCACCTTCCTGATCGACAAGAACGTGCACGACTGGTCGGCGCCCGCCGCGATCGCGGCGGCGCTTGCGTTCCTCGCCGTGTTCTGGATCGTCTACGACGTGATCTGCCGCGCGTTCGGGCAGCGCGCGGGCGGTGACCGCATGGTCGGCATCGGGGTGTCGATCTTCGTGGTGTTCGCGTCGTGGCTTGCCTGCGAGCTGTTCGCCGGGCGCGCCGCGTTCCTGCTCGTCGGCGCGATGATGGCCACTGCGATGAGCGCCAACGTGTTCTTCTGGATCATTCCGGGCCAGCGCACCGTGATGGCGCAGATGAAGGCGGGCGAGAAGGTCGACCCGGTGCATGGCCAGCGCGCCAAGCAGCGCAGCGTGCACAACACCTACTTCACTTTGCCGGTGCTGGTGGCGATGCTGTCGAACCACTACGGCTTTCTGTACGGTGCGGCGCACAACTGGCTGGTGCTGGTGCTGGTGATGCTGGCCGGTGCGCTGATCCGCCACTCGTTCGTGGTGCGCCACAAGGCGCTGGTGCAGGGCAAACGCGTGCCCTGGGAGCACGCGGTCATCGGCGTCGTCGTCCTGGTGGGCGTGGCGGTGTGGCTCGCTCCGGCGCCTCGCCCGCCGCAGGCGCAGGCGGCAGCTGCGACCTTCGCGGCGGTGCAGCCGGTGATCAATCAGCGCTGCGTGATGTGTCACAACGCGCAACTGGCCAACAAGAACGTGCGTCTCGATCTGCCGGATGAGATTGCCAAGCATGCGCAGGCGATGTACCAGCAGGTGGTGGTGCAAAAGACCATGCCGCTGAACAACGCCACGCAGATCACCGACGCCGAGCGCGCGCTGATCGGCCGCTGGTTCGAGGCCGGTGCACCCACGAAGTAGGGCCCGGCCGCTCGACCCTATCAAGTTCCCCCGCGCCGGGCTGGCGCACCCATCGACCCACAAGAACCTGGAGGACAGACCCATGAGTACATCGACGGTCCACCCCGTGGACGAAATACTCCCGCTGCCGCGCCTGGCCACACTTGGGCTGCAGCACGTGTTGGTGATGTATGCCGGTGCCGTCGCGGTGCCGCTGATCATCGGCCGTGCATTGAATCTCGCTCCGCACGAAGTCTCGCTGCTCATCGCCGCGGACCTGTTTGCCTGCGGCATTGCGACCATCATTCAGTCGTGGGGTGCGACGCAGTGGTTCGGGATCAAGCTGCCCGTCATGATGGGCGTGAGCTTCGCGCCGGTCGGGCCGATGATCCACATCGCCAACAGTCATCCCGGGCACGAGGGGGCACAACTGCTGTTTGGCACCATCATTGCGGCGGGGATCATCACGATCATCATCGCGCCCTACGTCAGCCGCATGCTGCGGTTCTTTCCGCCGGTCGTCACCGGCACCATCATCGCCATCATCGGCATCTCACTGATGCGCGTGGGAATCAACTGGATCTTCGGCAACCCGTTCGGCCCCACGGCCCCGGCGATCATCGATCCCAGCTATGCGGACTGGCTCAAGAATGCCCAGACGGTCGCCGGCGCACCCGGCTCGCCGCTCGCCGCCATGCCTAAGGGTTTGTCCATCACGCCCACGGTCCCCAACCCGCGCTATGCCAACCTGACGGGCGTGGGCATTGCCGCCGTGGTGCTGGTGTCGATCCTGCTGGTCGCGAAATTCGCGCGCGGATTCCTGGCGAACATCGCCGTGCTGCTGGGCATCATCGTGGGCGCCGTCGTGACCTCGGTCATGGGCATCATGACCTTCGAGAAAGTCGCCAGCGCGCCCTGGATCGATGTGGTGCTGCCCTTCCATTTCGGCATGCCGAGGTTCGACCTGTTCATGATCATCACGATGGTGCTGGTCATGATCGTGATCATGATCGAGTCGACCGGGATGTTCCTCGCATTGAGCGACATGACCGACAAGCCCATCAACCAGAAGGACCTGGCGCGCGGCCTGCGCACCGACGGCCTGGGCACCCTGATCGGGGGCATCTTCAACACCTTCCCCTATACCAGCTTTTCCCAGAACGTCGGCCTGGTGGCCGTCACGGGCGTGCGCAGCCGCTACGTCTGCGTGACGGGAGGCGTGATCCTGATCGTCCTGGGCTTGCTGCCCAAGCTTGCCGCGCTGGTTGAAGCGCTGCCGACCGTTGTTCTGGGAGGCGCAGGGGTCGTGATGTTCGGCATGGTGATCGCGACCGGGATCAACATCCTGGCCGGGGTCGATTTCAAGACCAACCGCAACAACGCCATGATCGTCGCGATCTCGATCGGCGTCGGCATGATCCCGGTGGTCGCTCCGCAGTTTCGCCAATGGATGCCGAATGCGATCCATCCGCTGATCGAATCGGGCATTTTGCTGACGGCTGTCGCGGCCGTGTTGTTGAACCTGTTGTTCAATGGGGCGCCGCATGACACGAGCGGAGCCATCGAGGCCGCCAAGCGGGCCCCGGCACACTGATGATGAATGAGGAACGCCGGTCGGGCGTGGGCGCGGTCTGAATCGCGAGAAGTCGCGGAGTCGGGTGGCCCGGGGCCGTGCGAGCAGGCCCGGCGCCCGGCTCAGCGCACCGTGTCGGCGTCGATCTGCGGCACCTGGAACGAGCCCTCGAGCGACTTCAACTCGGCGCGGTGCACGGTCGCGACGCGCCGCAACAGTTGCTCGCCGCGCTTGCGCAGGTGCACCTCGACCTGGCGTCGGTCGGCCGCACTCGGGCGGCGCTCGACCAGCTCGATGGTTTCGCAGCGCGTGATCAGCGCCACCGCGCTGTGCGGCTTGATCTGCAGCCGGTGCGCCAGATCGCCCACGGTGGCCCAGGGCCGGCCTGGGAAGCCTTTCAGGTGCAGCAGCAGCAGGTACTGCAGCGGCGTGATGCCCTCGGCGCGAGCGGCATCCTCCGAGAACCGCTCGAAGCGGCGCATCTGGTAGCGGAATTCCGACAAGGCTTCGAAATCGGCCTTGACGAGCGATCGGTTGGACCGTGGCATGGCAGTCGGGTTTCTGTGACAGTCGGGCACTGTATCACGATGTGATATACGCGCGCGGAACCGGCGGGCCGCGCCACTCTACCCGCAGTCGCGTCCGGCGGCATGGCGTGCGATGGTGTCGAGGCCGCGCGCGTCAGCGCGCCTGTTCCCACCAGCGCTCGCCGAGCGTCTCCTGGAGGTAGGCGATGAAGGCGCTGACCTTGGACGGCACGAGCTTCGGAGAGGGAAAGACCGCGTGCATCTCCTGCGCCGGCAGTGCATACCCGGTCAGCAGCGGGCGGACCGTGCCGTCGGCCACCGACGCATGGGCTACGTACCACGGCAGGATCGCCAGGCCCATGCCGGCGCGCGCGGCCGCGAGCACGGCCGACAGGTTGTTCGAGCGCAGCGGCCCCTGGATGCGAACCGCCTCGGGCAGCGCATCACCGCACCCGGGTGCGGCGCTGAAATGCCAGCGCTCGTCGCCCTGCACGCTGCTGTAGATCAGGCAGGCGTGGCCAGCCACGTCGGCCGGTGTCTGCGGTGCGGCGTGTTGTTCAAGGTACTCGGGGGACGCGACCAGCACCCACGGGTTCATGCCGAGGTAGCGTGCGCCGAGCGAGGAGTCGGCCAGGCGCCCCATCCGAACGGCCACGTCGATGCCCTGCTCGACGAGATTGACGAAGCGGTCATCGAAGCTCAGGTCGATCGAGACCTGCTGATGGCTGCGCATGAACTCGAGCGCACGCGGCATCAGCACGCGCCGCCCGAACGCCACCGAGGTGCTGACGCGCAACTGCCCACCCACCGTGGATTGCCGCAAGGTGGCCAGGTTGTCGGCCTCGTCGAGCTCGCGCTGGATCGCCTTGCACTTTTCGTAGTACAGCGCGCCGATCTCGGTGGCGCTCACGCCGCGCGTGTTGCGGTTGAGCAGCCGCGCGCCCAGGCGTGCCTCGACCGCGGCGACGTGCTTGGTCGCGGTCGGCTGGGTCACCCCCAGGTCGGCCGAGGCCTTGCTGAAGCTGCCGGTCTCGACGATGCGGATGAAGAGCTGCACGCCGGTGATGCGGTCCATCGTCATCCTCCTTTCTTGGTGCGAATGATGCCCTGGAAACACCGGCACCGAGGGTTGCGAGCGCATCCCTGTGATGTTGACCTTCCCTGTTCCAGGCCGTATACCCGCATCCTCACGCACGGTGGGCGGTCGCAGGCTCGCGTTCGAGCGGGCGTCCGGCGCGACCGGAGCCACGGCCACAAGGCATGTTCGAGAGTGCAACTTCAACGGAGACCTTCATGCACAAAGTCCTGATTTCCATCCTGTTGTCTTGCGCCGGCGCGCTCGCCCACGCCGCCGGCTTCACGCTCGCCAGCCCGACCCTGAAGGCCGGCTCGACGCTGACCGATGCCCAGGTCTTCAACGGTTTTGGCTGCGATGGCAAGAACATCTCGCCGGCACTGACGTGGAGCGGCGCACCCCAGGGCACGAAGAGCTTCGCACTCACGCTCTACGATCCCGACGCGCCCACCGGCTCGGGCTGGTGGCATTGGGTGGTCTACAACATTCCGGCTTCCGCGACCGGACTGCCCGAGGGCGCCGGCGCCACCGATGGCAAGGGCCTGCCGGCCGGTGCGGTACAGGGCCGCACCGATTTCGGCAGCGCCGCGTTCGGCGGTGCCTGCCCACCGCAGGGCGCCAAGCCGCATCGCTACATCTTCACGCTGCATGCGCTGAAGACCGACAAGATCGACGTGCCGGCCGACGCCAGCGCGGCGCTGATCGGCTTCATGATCAACGCCAACCGCCTCGGCAAGGCGACCCTGCAGACGAAGTACGGGCGCAAGTAAGGGTCGGCGAATTGCGCCGACGCAGCGCAGGCGCGCCGCGCCTGCGCCACCGCCATTCCGCACCGG